>CAZWAT010000032.1:0-18897 GCA_964632015.1 uncultured Planctomycetaceae bacterium | reverse complement strand
CTTAAGACAATCGAAGAAAAGGCCGGCGAGAGCGAGCCCGAGGCTCAAACTGAAGCGAAGGCTGAGGTCGAAGCTGAGGCGAAGCCCGAGGCCGAAGCTGAAGCAAAGCCCGAGTAATTGAATAAGTGTATCTGACTGGCTGCGGATTGGCCCCTCGGGGTTAAATGACGCCGCGGTGGTGTCACCTATCAGGCCGGTCTAATGTCTATACTGGAGATTGAACAGATGAGCGAAGAAGTTGAAGCCAAAACCTTCAGCGATGAGATCAAGTCGCTGGGCGATCAGATTGTCAAGCTGACCCTTAAGCAGGCGGTTGATCTTGCTGATTACCTCAAAGAAACCTACGATATCGAGCCCGCCAGCGGTGGCGCGGTCATGATGGCCGCCCCCGGCGCAGCTGCCGCCGAACCCGAGGAAGAGAAGACCCAGTTCGACGTGATCCTCAAGGCTGCTGGTGACAAGAAGATCAATGTCATCAAGGTCGTCAGGGCACTGACGAACCTGGGCCTTAAAGAAGCGAAAGACCTGGTTGACGGGGCTCCCAAGCCCGTCAAGACCGGCGTTTCAAAGGACGATGCCGAAGACGCGAAGAAACAGTTGGAAGAAGCCGGCGCTGCCGTTGAACTCGCGTAAACGCTTGACGTACTGAAACTAGTCGCATTTGCCTTGCCCGGGCGGGAAATCCCCGCTTGGGCGGGCTGATTTTGCGTTAAGGACAGATGCACCCGGACCACTGGCCCGGATCGCCGTGACGAAGTCGCGTGCGGATAAATTGCCCGGTTGGCATTTTTCAGATTGAGGACCGAACCATGCTTCGACCCCAGAAGGTCAGAGATTTCTCGAAGGTTGCTGATGGTACCAGCATTCCGAATCTCATTGACATCCAGACATCCAGCTATGCCCGGTTCCTCCAGCAGGACACAGACCCGCAAGAGAGACTGAACGAGGGACTGGAGGGGCTTCTCAGGGAAGTCTTCCCCATTGTCAGCTATGACGAGCAGACCCGCCTGGATTACATGTACTATGAGTTGGGCGAGCCAAGATACACCCAGCAGGAATGCCGCGACCTCAAACTGAGTTACGGCCTGCCGCTGAGAGTCCGTTGCAGACTCAGCAGGACCGACCGCAAGGACGTTATCGAGGAGAGCATCTACCTGGGCGAAGTCCCCATTATGATCGGTGGGGGCGAATTCATCGTCAACGGTACAGAGCGAGTGATCGTCTCGCAGTTGCACCGCTCGCCTGGCGTGGATTTCACCGTCGAGATGCAGGAGTCTGATCGTCCACTGCACGGCGCTAGAATCATCCCCGAGCGTGGAAGCTGGATCGAGCTCACCGTCACCAAGAAAGATTCGATCACCATCCGCATCGACCAGTCCAGCAAGATTCCCGCAACCACTTTCCTGCGGGCGATGGACGAGAAACTCGGCGACGACGCCGCGCTGATTCGAGAATTCTACACTACCAAGACAGTCCCGGTCAGCCAGCTTCGGCCCCAGATGTATGTTGTCGAGGCCTTCGTTGAGAAAGAGACCGGTGAAGAGCTTATCCCCGCCGGTGGTCAGATCGGCGAGGCGCTCACCCGCATAGCCGCCAGCGACACCAAGAGCCTTGAAGTTGTCGATAAGGTCGACGACCCGCTTATTCTCAATACCCTCGCCGAGGACGCCGCCCACAGCTTTGAGAACGCACTGCTTCGCCTTTACATGCGTTTGCGTCCGGGCAACCCGCCGCAGATCGAGAAGGCAAAGACGCTGTTCCACGAAAAATTCTACGACGAGAATCGTTACCGCCTGGGCAAGGTGGGGCGTTTCCGCCTTAACCGCAAGTTCCACCAGGATGTCGACGAGTCTGTGATGACTATCCGTCCTGAAGACTTCGCCAATACGTTGCGATATATCATGAAGCTGCGCGGCGGCGAAGGAGTTATCGACGATATCGACCACCTGGGCAACAGGCGGCTGAGAACGATTGACGAACTTGCTACCGAGGAACTCAGAAAGGGCTTCCTGAAGCTGCGTCGCACCGCACAGGAGCGAATGAGCCTTAAGGACCCCGGCGAACTGACGAAGATCTCGGAGTTGATCAACAGCAAGAGCGTATCATCGAGCATCGACTTCTTCTTCGGTAGAAGCGAGCTTTCGCAGGTTGTCGATCACCAGAACCCCCTCAGTCAACTCACCCACGAGCGGCGACTTTCGGCACTTGGTGCCGGTGGTCTCAACCGCAAGCGGGCGGGATTCGAGGTGCGTGACGTCCATATCAGCCACTATGGACGAATCTGCCCGATCGAAACGCCTGAAGGCAACAACATTGGTCTTATCAGCTCGCTGTCAATTTATTCTGGAGTTGACGAGTACGGCTTCCTGACGACGCCGTATCGCAAGGTTGCTAAGGGAAAGGTTACCGACGAGGTCGCGCAGCTCCGGGCCGACGAGGAAATGGAACTCGTTCTCGCCCCGCCCGATGCGCTTGAAAAGACCTCACGCGGTTCAGAACGCCTGCCCGAAGAGCACGTTCTCGCCCGCGCCCGAGGCGAAGTGAGTATCGTCAACGGCAACGAAGTTGATTACGTGGATATCTCTACCAAGCAGGTAGTTGGCGTATCCGCTGCCCTGATTCCGTTCCTCGAACACGACGACGCCAACCGCGCCCTCATGGGCTCAAACATGCAGCGCCAAGCGGTGCCTCTTCTGAGGTCCGAAGCGCCCATCGTCGGAACCGGCATGGAACGTGTCGTCGCGGAAAACAGCGGAATGATCATCAAGGCCCGCAAGGCCGGGGTCGTGACGTATGTTGACGCCCAGCGGATCATCGTAGACAACAGCGAGGAATACGAACTCCGCAAGTTCGCCAGACTCAACGAACGAGCCTGTCTCAACCAGAAGCCCATCGTCAAGGAAGGGCAGAAGGTCAAGAAAGACCAGATTCTCGCCGATACCTCCGCCACGTACAATGGAGAGCTGGCGTTGGGCAAGAACATGCTTGTCGCGTTCATGCCCTTCGACGGATTCAACTTCGAAGACGCCATCCTCATCAGCGAGCGAATGGTCATAGACGATACCTTCACGTCGGTGCATCTCGAGGAATACGAGGTTGATATCCGTGAGACCAAGCTCGGAAGAGAGGAATTCACCAGAGATATCCCCAACGTTTCCGAAAGGGCGCTTCGCAACCTTGACGAAAACGGTGTTGTGCGCGTGGGAACACGCGTGAGCCCCGGCGACATTCTCGTCGGCAAGGTCGCGCCCAAGAGCAAGAGCGAGCTGAGCCCAGAGGAAAAACTGCTGCACGCCATCTTCGGTCGCGCGGGTGAGGACGTCAAAAATGACAGCCTCGAACTTCCCGCGGGTGAAGAGGGTGTTGTGGTCGAGACGCTTCGCTTCAGCAGACGCATGCATATGAGCGAAGATCAGAAAAAAGAACTCAGCCGCATGATGAAGGAATATCGCGACAGGATGAATTCCCGGCAGGTCAAGATATTCCGCATGATGTCTGAGGATATCAACGAGGTGCTCGGGACGCCATTGATCGACCCGACCACCCGACAGAAGGTTGGTCAAAGCGAGAACGAGGCAGTTGTCGTCGAACAGATCGAAAACTTTACCCTCGCCTGGATCAAGGGCGCCAAGCCCGCCGTCAAGCAGCAGGCACAGGCCATCTATGATAGGTACTGGCCTCGAATTGCTGACATCCAGAAGGAGATGAAGCGAAAACTCGAACACATGAAGCGCGGCGACGAATTACCAAGCGGTGTGCTCGAGTCGGTCAAGGTTCGCGTTGCCACCAAGCGAAAGCTGGGCGTGGGCGACAAAATGGCGGGTCGTCACGGAAACAAGGGTGTCATCGCCAAGATCATGCCCGTGGAAGATATGCCCTTCCTTCCTGATGGAACGCCGGTTGACATTGTTCTCAACCCGCTGGGCGTGCCCAGTCGTATGAACGTCGGGCAGATACTTGAAACTCACCTTGGCTGGTCAGCGGCGGTGCTCGGATTCCAGGCGGTCACGCCGGTGTTCAATGGCGCTACCGAGGAAGAGATCTTCGGGTGCTTCCGTGAGGCGAACAAGTATGTGCGCGAGCGAGGCAAGGACATCAGCGTCGTCCAGCAGGCGGGTGACACGAAGGAAATTCTCGCCGAGATGCCCGAAGATGGTAAAATTCGCCTCTTCGACGGCAGGACCGGTGAGCCCTTCGAGCAGAAGACTACCGTCGGGTATATCTACATCAATAAACTCCACCACCTTGTTGACGAGAAGATTCACGCTCGTGCGACGGGCCCGTATTCGCTAATCACCCAGCAGCCGCTGGGCGGAAAGGCACGAACGGGCGGACAGCGTTTCGGCGAGATGGAAGTCTGGGGTCTCGAAGCATACGGCGCCAGCTACACCCTGCAGGAACTGCTCACCGTCAAGAGCGACGATGTGGAAGGTAGAACCAAGATATACGAATCGATGGTCAAGGGCACCAATACGCTCGAGGCCGGTACGCCGGTGAGTTTCGACGTGCTGTGCAACGAACTCAAAGGCCTCGGGTTGAATATCCAGCTTGAAAAGAAAAAGCTGCTGTAGAAACAGTAAATAGACGCCCGGGAATCCATGGAATCTGGAAACAACATGAGCGGTAGATTGAAGAGGCACGTTGTCGCATGTCAGGTTGAACGTGACTGCATGCCCGATCAAATACCTGCTCTAGGCGCCGTGTCCCACGGGGCTTAGCGGAGCGATCACAACAATGGCTGAAAGCGTATACGACAGGATTAACGATTACGGCTCGGTGAGAATTTCCCTCGCATCGCCAAACGATATCAGAAGTTGGTCGTTCGGCGAGGTCAAGAAACCCGAGACCATCAACTATCGAACATACCGACCCGAAAAGGACGGGCTGTTCTGCGAAAGAATCTTCGGTCCCGAAAGGGACTGGGAATGTGCCTGCGGTAAATACAAGGGAACCAAGCACAAGGGCATCATTTGCGACCGTTGCGGCGTCAAGGTGACGCACAGCCGCGTTCGTAGAAAGCGAATGGGGCATATCAACCTTGCGGCGCCGGTAGTGCATATCTGGTTCTTCAAGGCGCTTCCAAGCAGGCTCGGAACACTGCTGGACATGAAAACGGCCGACCTGGAAAAGACCATTCTTTTCCAAAACTATGTTGTGACCGATCCGGGCCAGACCCCGCTGAAGTATCAGCAGGTGCTCACCGAGGACGAATATCGTTCGGCATACGACAAGTATCGCGATGATTTCACTGCACAGATGGGCGCCGAAGCCGTCCGCACCATGCTGCAGAAGCTTGATCTTAACGCCATCACCGAGCAGCTTCGTGGCGACCTCAAGAAGACCACTTCCAAGCAGAAAGTGAAGGATCTGTCGAAGCGTCTCAAGCTTGTCGAGAACATCCGCACGAGCGGAAGGTACGGCTCGGTTTCGTCCGAAGACGGTGGCAACAAGGCCGAGTGGATGGTGATGGAAGTAATCCCCGTCATCCCGCCCGATCTTCGCCCACTGGTTCTGCTTGAAAGCGGCAACTTCGCGACCAGCGACCTTAACGACCTGTACAGACGAATCATTAACCGCAACAACCGGCTCAAGAAGCTTATGGACCTCAACGCCCCCGAGGTCATTATCCGCAACGAAAAGCGAATGCTTCAGCAGGCGGTCGATGCGCTGTTCGACAACGGGCGATGCCGCAGGCCCGTGCAGGGTACCGCCGGTCGTCCACTCAAGTCCCTGACTGACATGATCAAGGGCAAGCAGGGCAGGTTCCGCGAAAACCTGCTCGGTAAACGAGTTGACTACTCCGCCCGTTCAGTCATCGTCGTGGGTCCTGAACTCAAAGTCAACCAGTGCGGCCTTCCAAAGAAAATTGCGTTGGAGCTCTACCAGCCGTTCATCATCCGCAAGCTTAAGGATCGCGGAATGGCGGATACCATCAAGTCCGCCAAGAAGATGCTCGAACGCCGGGACAGAGAAATCTGGGACGTGCTCGAAGAGGTTATTTATCAGCATCCCGTGCTTCTCAACCGTGCACCGACTTTGCACAGGATGGGCATACAGGCATTTGAGCCTGTCCTCACCGAAGGAAACGCCATCCGCGTACACCCGCTGGTGTGCAAGGGATTCAACGCCGACTTCGACGGTGACGCCATGGCAGTTCACCTTCCCTTGTCGATCGAGGCGCAGGTCGAATCGCATGTGCTCATGCTTGCGACCAACAACGTCTTTTCTCCACAGAGTGGCCTGCCCATCATGTCGCCTTCGCAGGACATCGTGCTGGGCATCTACTACCTTACCAGTAACCATGGTTCCGAATTCGTCCGTGATGAGGTCGCGACCATCAGCTATAACGGAAACAAGTACCCATTCTTCGCCGACACCCACCAGGCGATCATGGCCCACCAAATGGGCAGAATCGGTATGCATGCCCAGATACTTCTTCGCGTGCCCAAGGGTCTGCAGGTTGTAAGCGCGGAGGGCAAGCTGGCATGCGACGACGGAAGACTCGTGACAACCGTTGGCAGGTGCCTGTTCAATGACATCCTGCCCAAGGGAATGGCGTTCTACAACATGCCACTCAGCCAGAAGGGCGCCGGTCGAGTCATCAGCGATTGCTACGCCACGCTCGGCAAGGGCGCTACGCTTGACCTGCTCGACGATATCAAGGCGATGGGCTTCAAGTATTCGACCCTTGCGGGTATGAGCTTCGGTATTACCGATCTACGCGTGCCCGAAGCCAAAGAGAAGATTCTCGCCGATTCCCAGAAACGCGTCGACCGGATCATTAAAGACTTCGAAAATGATGCTATCACCCAGGGCGAGCGATACAACCAGATAGTGGACGTGTGGATTCACGCACGCGAGCAGATCACCAAGAGCCTGCTCACCGCCCTCGAGAACGACAAGCGAGGGGATGATCCGGGCTTCCTCAACCCGGTGTGGTTGATGAGCGATTCAGGCGCCAGGGGCAATATCGATCAGATCAGGCAGCTCGCCGGTATGCGAGGTCTGATGTCGAAGCCCAGCGGCGAGATTATCGAAACGCCAATTAAGGCGAACTTCCGCGAAGGCCTGACGGTGCTCGAATATTTCAGCTCAACCCACGGCGCCCGAAAGGGTCTGGCCGATACCGCCCTTAAAACCGCCGACTCGGGTTACCTGACTCGAAAACTGGCCGATGTCGCACAGAACGTCATCGTAAATGAGATCGACTGCGGAACGCAAAGAGGCATCGCCAAGAGTGCCATCTACAAGGGAGAGCAGGTCGATGTGCCCCTGCGAGATGTGATCATCGGAAGGGTTGCCAGAGAAAACATCGTCAACCCGATCACCGATGAGGCGATCGTCCGCGAAAACGAGATCATCGACGAAGTGGCCGCCAGAAAGATCGAGGACCTGGGGCTCGAAAGCATCCGGGTTCGCAGTCCGCTTACGTGCGAAAGCCCGCTGGGCATCTGTGCCAGGTGCTACGGACTGGATATGTCCACCGGTAAGCTGGTGGAAGAAGGTATGGCTGTGGGCATTATCGGCGCCCAGTCGATCGGCGAGCCCGGTACCCAGCTGACCATGCGTACATTCCATACCGGTGGTGTCGCCACCAGGGCGGTTGTCGAGTCGGAACTTGCCGCCACTGTCGGTGGAACCACCAAGTTCGTTGAAATCAACGCCGTGGAAGTCTCGGTCGGCAAAGAAAAGCAGCTTGTCGCCCTCAAGCGAAACGGCGAAATTTTGATACTTGACGACAAGGCCAGGGAACTTGATCGCTACAAGGTCCCGTATGGCTCGACGATTCTTGTTAAGGAAGGCGTCAAGGTCAAACCCGGCCAGCGACTGGTCATGTGGGACCCGCACCGCGTGCCGATTCTCGCTGAAGCGGGCGGAAGCGTTCGCTTCCAGGATATCGAGGAAGGCGAAACGGTACGAGTTGAGGCCGAACGTGCCGGCGCCAGAGGACAGACCACAAGGCACTTGGTTGTCATCGAGCACAAGGGTGAAAAGCACCCGCGTATCGTTATCGAAGACAAGACGGGAAAGATTCTGGACTTCCACTACCTTCCCGCAAAGGCACGCATCCAGGTGGATGAGGGGCAGGTTGTCGAACCGGGCGAATTGCTCGCTCGTCAGCCCCGAGAGGTCAGTGGTACACAGGACATCACCGGTGGCCTGCCGAGAGTTACAGAAATCTTCGAGGCCAGAAAGCCCAAAGATCCGGCGGCCATGGCCGAAATTTCCGGAAGGGTGGAGCTCAGAACCGACAAACGCCGCGGAAAAATGACAATTATCGTCCGTAGCGAATCGGGCATGGAACGCGAACACCACGTTCCGCATGACAGGCACCTGCTGGTGCATACGGGCGACTATGTGGACGCAGGCGATCCCCTTACGGAAGGCCCGCTGGTTCCGCACGATATCCTTGCCATCAGAGGCGAAGAGGCCCTTCAGCAGTACCTGCTCACCGAGGTGCAGTCGGTTTACAGAACGCAAGGTGTGCACATCAACGACAAGCACATCGAGATCATCGTCAACCAGATGCTGCGCAAGGTAAAGATCGAATCTGTTGGTGATAGCGAACTTTTGCCTGGAGACGTAGTTGACAAATTCCGCTTCCGGGAGGAAAATGAAAGACTCGCCAGATCACTCAAGATCGTTGAGCCTGGTGATACCGAGTTTGCCCAAGGGCAGATCGTTCTGCAGGATCGCGTTGAGCAGGCGAACATGGAAGCTGAGTCGTCGGGTAAAGAACCCGCCAAGACAAAGCGACCAAGACCCGCCAGCGCAAAGACGTTGCTGCTGGGCGTGACGAAGGCGTCATTGCAGTCAGAAAGCTTCCTTTCGGCGGCAAGCTTCCAGGAGAGCACTAAGGTGTTCACCGAGGCGGCACTGGCTGGGAAGATCGACGAACTTCGAGGACTGAAGGAAAACGTGATTCTTGGGCACCTGATACCGGCAGGGACGAGCTTCCGACCGTACCAGGAACTGAGAATCAAGAAGAACGTCGAGCTGCCTGAACTGGTTTCCAAACCTTCGGAAGAACTCACCGAGGCGGAGATCACGCAGGCGGTTCAGCAGGCACTTACCGGTCAGAGTTGACAGTAAAGCGGGTTAAGCAAACCCGTCGGAGATAAGCCAGTTGTGCGGGTGAGGCCCGCAAGATCTACAAGAGGAAACGATGCCGACAATTAACCAGATGGTCCGCCGGCCAAGAGTCAAGCAGCCGGCCAAGAAGCAGAATTTAGCCCTGGATGGTATGCCGCAGAAGCGAGGCGTGTGCCTGCTTGTTAAGACGGTAACGCCCAAGAAGCCCAACTCCGCGCTGCGAAAGGTCGCCCGTGTGAGATTGAGCAACGGTAAAGAAGTCACCGCCTATATCCCTGGTATCGATCATAACCTCCAGGAACACAGTATCGTTCTGGTTCGCGGTGGTAAGGTTCGCGACCTTCCGGGCGTCCGGTATCACATAGTGCGTGGTACGCTGGACAGCCTGGGCGTCGAAAAGCGTAAACAGAGTCGCAGCAAGTACGGTGCGAAACGACCGAAATAGGGTAAACGCAGCGGGCGGATCGTTGACGCCCGGATGGAAAAGAGAATATGGCATTCAAGAAGTTTACAGCATCCGCGGAAACGCTGGTTCCTGACCCGGTGTATAACAGCAAACTGGTCAGCAAGGTCATTAACTGCTTTATGACCGGTGGAAGAAAGTTTGCCGCGCAGGGCATCGTGTACGGAGCAATGGAAATCATCGGCCAGAAGATCAAGGACACCCCGCCAATCGAGGTGTTCGAGAAGGCCATCGACAACATCAAACCGATGATCGAGGTTCGCTCGAAGAGAGTCGGTGGTGCTAACTACCAAGTGCCAATGCAGGTCAACAGCAAACGCCAGCTTTCATTGGCGATTCGCTGGGTTCGCGACGCGGTTCGCTCTGGGAAAGGGCAACCCGCGCACGTTCGACTGGCAAATGAACTTCTCGCCGCATACAAGGGCGAGGGCTCTGCAATGTCGACCCGCGAAAACGTGCACCGCATGGCTGAGGCGAACAAGGCATTCGCCCACTTCGCGTGGTAACGACAAAAGTTTTTTTCCGTAGGACAGCAACAGCGTCACTTGCGACGTATGATGAGCAGTTGACTAAGAGAGATTGACATTTGCAAAGGAGCCCTCTTCTGGGGCTTCAGAAGCGGTGTTGATTGAATCGTCCGTAGAGGTCGACTTGAAGTCCGACAGCGTGGGTCGGCGCCTCTGGACGGACGACCCCGGTTACCAGGCCGGGGCTCAGAAAAGGCCCACGGGCCGCGTGAGATAAGACAACCGGGCCGGTCTGCCCAATACCCCTCCACGGGGGCCATAAGATCGGCAAATCCGCCCCAGGCGGATGTTGGTGATTCCCCTTGCGTGTTTGCATCGTGATTATGGCAATCAGGATGCGTGTGCGCTTAGTTTATGAGTGTATTTTCGGGACATGGCAAAAAGCCTAAGACAACTTCGAAATATAGGCATTATAGCCCATATAGATGCGGGTAAGACCACCGTGAGCGAACGCATTCTGTTCTTCGCGGGTCGTACCTACAAAATAGGCGAAGTGCACGAAGGCACCGCCGTTATGGACTATCTACCCGAGGAACAGCAGCGGGGGATAACTATCACGTCCGCAGCCACTACTCTCAAGTGGCAGGACTTGACCGTCAACCTGATCGATACTCCTGGCCATGTCGATTTCACAGTAGAGGTGGAACGGGCCTTGCGGGTGCTTGATGGCGCAGTGGCGGTGTTCTGCGGCGTCGGCGGAGTCGAAGCCCAAAGCGAGACCGTCTGGCATCAGGCCCAGCGATATGGCGTGCCACGCCTGTGCTTTGTTAACAAGATGGACAGGCTCGGCGCAGATTTCCAGGCGGTAGTGGACGAGATTCGAAATCGCCTGATGACCACACCCATCGTCGTGCAACTGCCTATGGGCAGCGGCGATGATTTCGTCGGGCAGATAGATCTGGTCAGGGAAAAAGCCTATTTCTACGACCCCGCCGATATTGCAACGATTCTCCGGATTGAAGAAATTCCCGCGGAGTATGCACAGGCCGCACAGGACGCACGCCGCGAAATGATTGAACTCGCGGCGGAGTATGATGACGAATTGATGGAAAAATACCTGCATGAGCAGGAAATCGCCACCGAAGATATTATTCGGGCAATAAGGGCAGGGACTCTTGCCAATCGTATTCACCCGGTGCTGTGCGGCTCGGCGTTGAAGCACAATGGCATCAGGCCTTTGCTCGATGCGGTAGTCGATTACCTCCCCAGTCCGCTGGATGTCCCCCCCATAACCGGGCACGAAAGCATCACTGGCGACAAGACGATCAAGCGAGAACCATCCGAAGACGAACCGCTCAGTGCACTGGTGTTCAAGGTCGTTTCTGACCAGCATGGCGACCTGTTTTTTGCCCGGATATACAGCGGAATACTTAAACCCAACAGCAGGGTTCTAAACAGCACGCAGGACAAGAAGGAAAACGTCTCGCGCATTCTCGAAATGCATGCTAATCACAGAATCAAAAGAGATTCCGCAGGCCCGGGCGATATCGTCGCCTTGATCGGGCTCAGGGACAGCCTGACCGGAGATACCCTTTGCGATGCCCGCAAGCCCATCGTTCTTGAGCGGCTGAGCTTCGCCGATCCTGTGATCACCATGTCAATCGAGCCAAGGACAAATGCCGAGAAGCAGAACCTCGTTGACGCACTCAACACACTGCGAAGAGAGGATCCCAGCTTCCAGTACCGTTATGACAGCGAAACCGGGCAGACGACCATCAGTGGAATGGGCGAGCTGCACCTTGAAATCATAAAAAACAAACTTGTGCGCGATATGGGTCTGGAAGTTTTCGTTGGCAGACCTAGCGTGGCGTACAAAGAGACGATCACCGCATCTGCCGAAGCTGAAGGAAGATTCATCCGCCAGACTGGTGGCAAGGGGCAGTTCGCAGTAGCGAAATTGCGTGTAGAACCCTTCGAGCCCCAGGAAGGGGAAAACCCGATTCAGTTCGAGGACGCCACAACTGGTGGTGTACTGTCAAATGTATATATCAAAGCTGTTGAGCAGGGCGTTCGGGATGCCGCAACCAGCGGCCCCTTGGCTGGATATCCCATGCAGAATGTGCGTGTCGTACTTCTGGATGGCAAGGAGCATCCTGTAGATAGCAATGAGCCCGCGTTCGAGAGGGCGGGGGCGCTTGCGTTTGGCGAGGCCGTTGCCCAAGCCACCCCGGTCTTCCTTGAGCCGCTTATGCGAATTCAGGTGACGTCTCCTGAACAGTACATCGGGTCAATTACCGGTGATCTTAACGGCAGGCGCGCGATCATAAACAAGATGGAACAACGCGGAAGATTGAGATTGCTGGAAGCACTTGTTCCATTATCAGAGATGTTTGGTTATAGTACTCAGCTCCGTTCTTTGAGCCAGGGGCGTGCCGCTTACAGCATGGAGCCGCATTCTTACGCTGTAGCACCGCCTTCCGTGGCTGAAGGAATTCTGAAGTACGTATGAGTTTACTGGAAAATACAGAAAAAGCGAAAAATTAGGCATTAGCTGATTGACAGAACAGGGTAAATCCGTAGACTTACTAGACTTTGCATTTATACCCGCGGCTGAGGCCGCCGACTTGGAGCAGACTCCATGGTTCAGGACAAAATACGCATCAGAATGGAAGCATACGACCACAGGGCGCTTGACTCTTCGGCGAGGGAAATAGTGGATCACGCCGAGCGGACAGGTGCTCGTGTTCGCGGGCCTATTCCGTTGCCGACACGCGTCGAGCGTTACACGGTTCTCCGCAGCCCGCATGTGGACAAGAAAAGTCGCGAGCAGTTCGAGATGCGAACGCACAAGCGGATTATTGACATCTATGAGCCGACAGTGCGAACGGTCGAGGCGCTCAACCGCCTGGTCGTACCTGCTGGCGTATTTATTAAGATCAAGGCATAGGTGATAAGATGCTCCCTGCCCTGCTAGGTAAAAAAATCGGTATGACACAGGTTTACACGGACGACGGCGTCCTGCATCCGGTAACGGTGGTGCAGGCGGGTCCGTGCAGTGTTCTCCAGATCAAGACAGTCGAGACTGACGGATACAACGCGATCCAGATCGGATATGAAGCTGTCAAGCCACAACGCGCGACCAAGCCCCAGATCGCACACGCGGCGAAGGCGGGCGCGGCGCCGCAGAAATTCGTCCGCGAGGTCAGGCTTAATGATGAGCCCTCCGATATCCAGCCCGGTCAGACTATGACCGTAAAGGAATTTGAGGGCACCGCCTACGTCGATATTACCGCCAGAAGCAAGGGCAAGGGAACGGCCGGCGTCATGAAGAGGCACAACTTCGGCGGTCAGCCTGCAACCCACGGTACCGAACGTAAGCATCGTTCACCCGGTTCGATCGGTGCTCACGGAAGCAACGCTGGTCTGGGTGGCGATATCAAACGGGGAAAGAGAATGGCCGGGAGAATGGGGAACGAACGTTGCACTAACAGGAACCTCAAGCTCATTTCGGTGGATGCGGAGAATAATCTACTGCTCATTCAAGGAACTGTGCCGGGCGCTAATGGCGGGTATGTCTTCGTCAAGAAGAGCAAGACCGCACGTGTGCCACAGGCCAAGTAAAGAATAATGCGGAATCCAGAAATGTTGGAAGTCTCAGTTTACAATACGAGTGGCGAGAAGATAGAGACCCTGAAGGTCGACGAAGCGTCGTTCGGTGGCGAAGTGAACATCAGCCTGCTCAAACAGGCAATCGTCGCCTACCACGCCAACCGACGTCAGGGAACCGCAAAAAGCAAGACCCGTGCTGAGGTCGAAGGGTCGACAAAGAAGCTGTTTCGCCAGAAGGGTACAGGCAACGCACGTCGCGGTAACATCCGCACGAACGTTATGCGTGGCGGTGGAAACGCATTTGGAAAGCGTCCTCGTGACCATCGCAAGGGTCTGCCCCGAAGCATGCGCCGCGCCGCCCTTAATTCAGCATTGCTGGCAAAGATGCTCGGCGACGACCTGATGGTTATCGACGGCCTGAAGGCAGACGAGCCAAAGACCGGGCCGGTTGCCAAGGTGTTTGAAAATCTCAAGATCAACAGGTCCTGCCTTTTGACGCTTGCCGAACATGATCGGAATCTCTATCTCAGCGCCCGCAATCTTCCTGACATTACGGTTTGCACAGCCGGCGATCTCAACGCCTTCGATGTTGCGACTCGTCAGAAGATGGTAGTAACCCGCGAGGCGATGGACGCAATTCTTGCCCGGGAGACTGAACGTGCGTAACGATATTTATAACGTCATCATCAGGCCGCTCGTAACCGAAAAGGGTACCCATCAGTCGCAGACACGAAACGCATACGCGTTTGAAGTCTCGCCAGACGCTAACAAGGCCCAGGTCAAGCAGGCGGTGGAAAAGATATACAACGTCAAGGTTGTCGATGTCCGTACCGCTAACAGAAAAGGCAAGCCCAGGCGGGCGGGTTACAAGTGGGGCTCTACCAGGCAATGGAAGAAGGCCGTGGTCGAGTTACATCCCGATAACCACATAGATTTGTTCTAGCGAGGCAGTTATGGCAATAAAAACATATAAGCCAACATCACCAGGCAGGCGAAACAGCTCAGTGAACGTCCGGGAGGACATCACCACTGACTCTCCGGAAAAATCGCTGCTGCGTCCCATTCGCAAGAAGGGTGGGCGCAACCATGCTGGCGTCATCACGACCCGGCACCGCGGCGGCGGGCACAAGAGAAAATATCGCCTGATCGACTTCAAACGCAACAAAGACGAAGTGGCTGCCGAAGTCAAGACGATTGAATACGACCCCAACAGGTCGTGCAACATCGCCCTCGTTGAATACGAGGATGGTGAAAAGAGATACATCTTGGCGCCTAAGGGTCTTAAGGTTGGTCAGAAGGTTTACTCCGGCCCGGAAGCCGAGCCGCGAGTTGGAAACTGCCTGCCTCTTTACAAGATTCCGGTCGGGCTTGAGATTCATAACGTAGAGATGCGTAGCGGCCAGGGCGGCAAGCTTGTCCGGTCGGCAGGCGGGGTCGCAAGACTGGTTTCCCGTGACGCCAAGTGGGCACAACTGGTTCTGCCTAGCGGCGAGATGCGAATGGTCAGCGGACAATGCAGGGCGACCATCGGTCAGCTTGGAAACCTTGAGCATAACAGCGTTCGCTGGGGCAAGGCCGGACGAATTCGTCATCTCGGCCGGCGGCCCAAGGTTCGCGGCTCGGCGATGAACCCGGTTGCACACCCGATGGGTGGCGGTGAAGGAAGGCGTTCCGGTGGAAGACATCCGGTTTCCCCGACTGGAAAACTTGCCAAGGGTGGAAAGACCCGCAAACGCCGAAGGACGTCGAACAAGCTTATTCTCAGGCGGCGTAGAAATGTCCGTACTGGACAGCTTGTACTGTAGAAATTGAGGAATACCCATGACGAGAAGTTCGAAAAAAGGCCCGTACGTAGATGAGAAACTCTACCGCAAGGTGCAGAAGGCATCCCAGGGCGGTTCGAGAGAACCGATCAAGACCTGGGCAAGGTCGTGCACGATTGTGCCGGAGTTCATCGGCCAGACGTTCATGGTTCATAATGGAAAGATGTTTCACAAGGTATTTGTTACAGAGGACATGGTAGGGCATAAGCTCGGTGAGTTCAGCCCCACACGAATGTTCCGCGGACATACCGGCGCCAAGAGGGGCGCATAATTACTGGAGCGGTTTCAATGCCTTGGCAAGCCAAACATAGGTACGCGAGGATCAGCCCAAGAAAAGCCAGGTTGGTCGTCGACATGATTCGTGGCGAGAACGTGCAGGAAGCGCTGGACATGCTGAAGTTCTCGCCCCATCGGGCAGCTGGCATGGTTTCTAAGGTGCTTACCAGCGCTATAGCAAGCGCCAACGAGGCCGAAGCGGATGTTGAAGAACTGGTGGTAAAAGAGGCTCGCATTGATGAGGGTCCGGTCATGAAGCGAATCCAGCAGAAGGATCGCGGACGTGCCCACCCGATTCTCAAGCGGACCAGCCACATTGTTGTCGTGGTTGATGACACGACTAGAAGCGAATAGGCAAGAGATTATGGGTCAGAAAGTTTCGCCCACCGGATTCAGGACAGGTGTAACCAAAGGTTGGAAAAGCCGATGGTTCGCCCCGAAGAGCAACTATGGTGAGTTCCTGGTTGAGGACGTCGCGATCCGACAGTTCATCAACGATAAACTCAACCGCCAGCCCCCATACGCCGCGGTAGGTGGGGTTGAGATCGAACGCACCCGTGAAGAGGTAAAGGTGGTCATTAAGACCGCCAGACCGGGTCTGGTCATCGGGCCAAAAGGCGCCGAGGTGGACAAGCTCCGCGGGGCGTTGGAAGACCTGACGAATCGACGAGTGAGCATTAACATCTTTGAGATCAAGAACCCCGATCTTGACGCGATGCTGATAGCTGAAGGCATAGGCGAACAGCTCAAGAGAAGGGCGAGCTTCCGTCGGACGATGAAGCAGCGTGCCGATACCGCTATGCAGGCCGGCGCAAAGGGTGTCAAGATTCAGGTTTCAGGTCGTCTTGGTGGTGCCGAGATGAGTCGAACCGAAATGACGATCTTTGGAAGCATTCCGCTGCACACGCTTGAAGCGGACGTCGATTACGGCTTCGCCGCGAGTCACACCACCTATGGAACCATAGGCGTGAAGGTGTGGGTGTATCGTGGAATGTTCGGCGAGACGCCGACCGAGAACGATCAGACCGCCGCGGCTGCGATGACCAGGGCAAGACGTCGAAGAGAGCGACGCATCGCCGGATCAACCGGCGGCGCGGGTGGACAAGGTGCCCGTGGGGGCGAGCCCTCCGAAGCGCCTGCCCCGACCAAGGAATCGTAGGTAGGTACGCCAGTGCGAAGCTGGCTTTGAAAATAGCAGGACTTTTTTTCGTTAGCAGATAAACAGGTGCCACAATGGCCTTAATGCCCAAAAGAGTATTGCATCGCAAGCAGCAGCGTGGTCGCATTCGCGGCCAAGCGACGCGAGGCAACACGGTATCGTTCGGCGAATTCGGGCTTCAAAGCGCCGGAAGCGGTTGGATAACCGCCCGCCACATTGAAGCGGGTCGTGTTGCTGCGACTCATTACCTGCGAAGAGAAGGCAGGGTGTATATCCGTATTTTCCCCGATAAACCCATTACCAAGAAGCCATTGGAAGTTCGAATGGGTACGGGAAAGGGCGAAGTGGATCAGTGGGTAGCGGTCGTCAAAGAAGGAACCATCCTCTTTGAAATCGGCGGCGTTGATGAAATGACGGCAAAGGCCGCGTTGAAAAGAGTTGCCAGCAAGATGCCGGTGCGAGTACGCATGGTTCACCGGCGGCATGGCCTGTAAGGCGAATAAGCATGAAGATTAAGGAAATGCGTGAAATGAGCGACGCGGAGCTTCAGGCTGAGCTGGAGCGACTGGAGAGATCAGCATTCGATCTGCGTTCCCAGTCCGTGACGGAAAAGCTTGAGGACCCCTCGCTTCTGACGAAGACTCGCAAAGACATCGCCCGCGTACTGACGATCCGCAGGGAACGCCAGCTAACGCAGGCCGGGAAGTGAAACGAATGGCAGAGCAAAACCAGAACAATGTGGATCGTAGAGTAGGCAGCAGGAACGGCGTGGTGATGTCACGAAGTGCCGATAAGACCATCAAGGTCAACCTGACCAGCCTCGTGAAGCATCCTCGGTATGGTAAGTATGTCCGCCATAGCACCAAGGTGTCGGTTCATGATCCCAGGAACGAGGCACGTGAGGGTGATCTGGTGGAAATCGTCCCCTGCCGACGTATGAGCAAAAGCAAGAGTTGGCGATTGGCTCGCGTGACCAGACGCTCCGACGGGCCTGTCCAGAACGCAAACGGCTAACAGAGGATAGTTTCGTGATACAGCAGGAAACAAGGCTTGACGTTGCCGACAACACCGGCGCCCGCGAAGTAGGGTGTATCAAAGTGCTGGGCGGCTCGACACGTGCCGGCGGGTTCTATCGTCGGACAGCGTCGATTGGCGACGTGATCATCTGCTCGGTGAAAAAAGCAATGCCGGGTGGAGACATTAAACCGGGTGAAATCGTCCGATGTGTTGTTGTACGAACGGCATTCCCGGTCCGTCGCAAAGACGGTAGTTATGTTCGGTTCGATCGCAGTGCGGTGGTGATTATCGATGACGATGGAAATCCCAAAGGCACACGCATCTTCGGAGCGGTCGCCAGGGAACTGCGAGAGAAGAACTTTATGAAAATCGTGTCGCTTGCCAGCGAGGTGATATAGCATGGCGGTTCATGTGAAAAAAGGCGATATGGTCGTTGTGCTTGCCGGTGACGACAAGGGCAAAACCGGGCAGGTGCTGAAGGTTGACGCCTCGGCACATAAGGTGCTGGTCCAGGGCGTCAATCGGGTCTACAAGCACATGCGTCCTTCGAGACAGCATCCGCGCGGCGGCCGGATTCAAAAAGAGATGCCGATCCACATTTCGAATGTTCTTCCTGTGGATCCCAAGACTAATCAGGCCACACGCGTGGGTTTCAAGATTAACGAAGACGGTTCCAAGGAGCGTATCGCCCGCAAGAGCGGCACCTCCCTGGGCACACTTAGAAAAGCAAAGTAGGGTAGTCAGAAATGGTGGCACGCCTTCAAGACAAATACAAGACAGAAGTCATCGCGGGTATGAAGGAGCGTTTTGGCTACACGAACCCGATGGCTGTACCGAAGCTGATCAAGATCGTTATTTCCATGGGCATGGGACAAGCCCATCAGGAACAGGCGAAACTTGAGACCGCCCAGAAGCAACTGGCACTGATTGTTGGACAGAGACCAGTCGTTACGCTGGCGAAGAAGTCAATCAGTAACTTCAAGCTTCGAG
>CAZWAT010000031.1:0-19174 GCA_964632015.1 uncultured Planctomycetaceae bacterium | reverse complement strand
TGCTGGCGTTGGGTGGGGCTGTTATCGTAAAGCGTCGTAAGAAGTAAGTCACAAGACAGTAGATTCGGATCTACCCGTCCGGGCGAGCGATCATGAGCCCCGGCCCGGACGGGTTTGCCATCTTGCACACCATGCAGCAAGGAATCTGGCGATGAAGAAGTCATATGGAAATACATCGCACGCATTTACCTTGATAGAGCTTCTGGTTGTCATCGCTATCATAAGCCTGCTGGTTAGTGTTTTGATGCCTTCGCTTCAGCAGGCGCGCGAGCACGCCCGCACGATAGTGTGCCTCAACAATCACCGCAGCATCGGTTACGGTGTGGCGATGTACACCGCAGAAAGCAACGACTGGATACCATCGGCGGGTGTGCATCCTACCTCTACCATGGGCAGGCCTTCGAGATTCATGCAGCATATCATCGGCCTGGCTCCCTGGGAATGTGCGAACGCGGATTTCGAAACGTGGTCACCGGGCGAAGAAGGCGGTAGAGCAATATACATGCACATCTCTTACGAGCTGATGCTTGGTGGTTACTATGGGGCCACGCCCCAATGGCAGCCGCTGCGAATGAGCGAAATCTCCCAACCCGACAAGGTAGCATACGCCGCTGATCGTCGAGCCATGAAGCCCCGCCAACTTGGTTATGACTATGGCGAGGGTTATCTCAACGGGTATGGTATAGTGGCGATGGATCCCAGGCATCTGGGCAGGTTCAACTGTGTGGCTTTGGACAATTCCTGTCATACATTCTGGGATGTCGGCCTGACGATCAACCCCGATGATGAATATTGGCAGTGGCGGGGCGGGTACAGATGGCAAGACTGGGCCAAGACAAAAAATGACTGACAGAAAAGGTTTGCGCTGATGATGAATATGTTTGTGCGTCCGAGGCGTTTGCGGGGCTTGTTGTTCTCTTTTGTGGCGTTTGGCCTGGTCGCACATGTCGGCGCATGCGATGCCCTGGCGGTTGTGATACGCATTTCGCCCGAGGCTTCGGATGTCGAAAAAACCGCAGCCGAAGAGCTTCGGCATTATGTACTCGAACTTACCGGGCAGACAGCGACGATCATCTCGCATGAACCGAAGTCGTCACAAAGCGAGGTTTTTCATATTCGACTCAACCCCGAAATGCCCGCCGAGAAATGGTCTTTTCGAAGCGTCGCCGATGGTGTCATGCTCGAAGGCGGCCGGCGTGGCGTGCTCTACGCAGTCTACCATTACCTCGAAGACATCTGCGGCGTGCAGTGGTACACACACGATGCCCAGTTCGTCCCGCCCCTGGCCGAGCTTCCAATACGACCTCTGAGGCTCGAGGGCGAGCCGGAAATGCCCGTCAGAGATATTCCCTTCACGCGATATAGGGCCGAGGAGGAAGATGGCAAGCTCGCAGCCAGACTCAGGATTAACGCGATTGGCTCCAGGCGAATACCCGACAAGTGGGGCGGTTCAGAAAGATTCGGGTCGCCCCGCCACTGTCACACCTTTCGCCTGTACATTCCCTATAGCAGATACGGAAAGACCCATCCCGAATGGTTCGCCATGCGCGACGGAGAAAGATTCGGCCGTGGCGGCGATTCGACCCAGATCGCACAATTGTGCCTGAGCAACTCCGAGTTGCGACAAGAAGTCGTCAAAAGACTCATCGAGTTCATCGAGAAAGACCGTGCGGACGCTGGGCGACGCGGGGTCGCGCCTCCGGTCGTCTATGACATCTCGCAGGACGACAACCAGCGGTATTGCCAGTGCGACGAGTGCAACAAGATTGTCATGCGCGAGGGCGGCAGGCAGTCGGGAATCATGATTGATTTCATCAACGAAATCGCCGACGCCATCAGTGAAGATTATCCCGATATTCTAATCTCAACATTTGCATATCAATATACCGAAGAGCCGCCCAGTCATATTCAGCCTCGCCCTAATGTGCTGATTGTGCTGTGCGATACCAAGGGCAACCTGGCTGCACCGATCAGCGACAGGTCGAACGCGAAATTCCGCCGACTGCTTGAGGAATGGTCTGTGCGGGCAACGCAATTGAGGGTATGGGATTATGCCGGCACGTGGCAAGCCCAGCCGAACCTGCCTGTCGCCAGCGAGTACTTCATTGCTGATGACATCAAAACACTGAGGCAGTACAACGTATCGCAGTATTATCCGCAGCTATCCATTCACAACATGCCGACGGATGTGGGAGTTTACAAGCGATTTCTGTTTGCCCGGCTTATGGAGAACCCCAACCTCGATTTCGATATGCTCAGCAGGGACTTTGCCGACGGATACTTCGGCCCGGCCGGTGGGAAGTTTTTAGAATACAGAAATCTGCTGCTCGAATCGATGCAACGCTCAAAGCCCTTCATCGCGATGTATCCGCCAGGCGCGGGTGCGTATGTGCACCTCGACCTTGACACGGTGTTGCAGGCCCAGCGATTGTTCGACGAGGGCGCTGAGTATCTCGGCAGTGCTGAAATACTGCTCGCCAGGTGGAGGCACGCAAGGTTGTCGCTGGACAGGGCTGCGTTGAATCTTGAACGCCCACTGATGCGCGAGCACGTTATGCGGGGCGGGACGATCGAAGACTATCCACTCGACCGTAATGAGCTTCTGGAGCGGGTGCGGCAGACATGGAGCGAACATCTTCACACGTGCTATGGGCAATACATCGAAACTGAAGCCGCCCGGAAGGGCTATCAAAAACGAATCGATGAGATGAACGATGAACTCGCTCGGATTCGCGATTTTCCCCCGACACTCGCCGAGTTGACCGTGCCCGCCAGATTCGCCAATGTGGACCCGTCACGGGTGTTTGATTTCTCTGCCTGGGACGTTCGCCCGGTCAGCGCGATAGATCTACTCAAGGACCCCGACACCGAAACGGGCATCGCTGCGCGAATCTATCATTCGCCGGAGAGCGAGCCCATCGACGATAGTTTTTCGCTGCCGGGAACTTATGAAGTGTTCTCGTACGAGCGATGGGGCGGAATCTCTGGCGGGTCGCTGGGGTTATCGGCCCAGGGTGTTCAATCGGACGGCTACCACTGGTACAAGGTGGGCACCACGCGAGTGACGCCAGGAACCTGCCTGATACTATGGAACTGGCGAACAAGGCTCGCCCTGGGCAGGGCGTTTGATGATGGCGACCCCGACGCGAGCTACGATATCTGGTTGCGTCTGAAATTCACCGGCCCGGGGTACCCGCATGGAAAGCCCGACGAGGACAACGCCATATACCTGGAGCGAGTGACTCTGGTTCGACAGGGTGGGTGAAGCCGAATCGTCCGGGAGGATGCGCTATCGAAGCCTGCGACGAATCTGTGAAATAAGCATAAGCAGCTCCCATGCGGCGACCATCAGCAACGCGCCCGATACATCCGCTACCCAGTCCATGATGTCGCAGTGGCGGTTGACAATCGGCTGGGTAAGCTCGTCCAGCGCGGCGTATATCGGAAACACTATTATTGCCCACAACAGACGCTTGCCTCGTGATTGGCCTCGAACCGTCATGGTCACCGACATCAGCATCGCCAGCACGGCGTATCCCGAAAAGTGCATGGTCTTGTCGCTCACGCCTCGAACAAGTCCGGGGGCGGGCGTATGAGTGCCCCAGAAAGCACCCACCCAGGCCCCGATTGTCGTTATGAGCATCAGTCGGGCCAGCAGCGGTGATTTTCGTCTACCGGATTCGATGACGGTGGTTTGTGTGTCTTCTGTCATGCTAATCGATCGAGGCGCCGGAACTCGAAGCGGCCAGCGCGTTGAAGGCTTTGAGGCTCTTTCGAAGCTGGTTGAGCGACCATGCAACGTAGGCAGAGTTATGGGCGATTTTGCGTTTACGCTCGATTGCCAACCCCTCCCGCACATAGCTGAGGAACTCGTTTACTGAAGTAGCGCTAATGGGTGTCGGGTTCTGTCCCCATTCCATCAATGCATGATATGCCTGCCGGTGTGGCTCGCTAGCCTCGAACTGTGCCGAGGTCAAAAATGAACCCGGCGCCAGCGCCAGTTGAACCCCCTTCAGGGCCATGATGATAGGCTCGTAGTTAATGTTCGGCGATAGTCGCAAAAATCGATATTGCTGCACGTATTTGCCCCCGCTGTGCCTGCCAACGCCTTCTGATGGGTCTTCCTTGCTGTATCGCTTTCGAACCTCCGAGAACAGCATGTGTGGCTTGGGGTCTTTACCGATGATCTCTCTGCTGACGAGCCTGCCAATTCTCAACTTGCCCTGTGAATCCATCGATGCGTCCCCGCCAATAGCGAATAGGCATTTCATGACTTCAAGCGGAAGGAGTGAATCCTTCTTCGGTTTGTGCGCTCCGCCCACCTGAAGCGAAATGTGCATGCTGTGGGGCCTGATATCATAGAACTTGCGTGACTCGTGTATGATCTGGTTCAACACCCACGGATCATTGGTGATGGGCTTGGAAAGATTCTGCCCGATTGAAAGATTGCCCAGCGCGATCTCGAAAAACCCCCTCCTGGGTTTCAGCGACGCCTTGTCGTGATGATCATCTATATGTCCGCCGAGCTTCCAGGTGAGGATATCGAGCCCGAAGTCCTGGAAATAAAGCAGCCCGTCGTATTTGTTGTCGCGCACCTCTCTACCATCGGGGTCCACGATCACATCGTGCCCGATGTTGCTGAACTCCAACTCGGTTCCGAGTGGAATCTCTCCGCTGCCAAGATGCATGCGGATGAAGGCAAGCTGTCGCTTGATTGTGGCGGGATCGTAAAACGCATCGGTTGCGGTAATGGCCCACTTCACATAGTCTATCAGGTGGCTTTTTTCGAAGGCCAGCTCGCTGAAGCAGTCGCCAATCAACAGGTTGAGCGTCGCCTGGGATGAGTTTAGCACCTCAAGTGCAGCAAGCGAACTGAGCGTGTGATCATAAAAATCCTCACCATGCCCCATCCGGTCAAGCTCGTAGCGGAAGTCCTGCCGGATCTGCTCTTCAAGCTGGTTGAACATCACCTGTCTCACCACCATGTTCAGGTAGTTCGGCGCAAGGGCGCGGGCTTCAGGGTCGTCCTTTATTCTGGTGTAGTCTCGCAGCGGGGTATCGGTAATGGCGTGCCGGATGGTGTAATCGCCAACGCCACCCGAGTCGAAGTGCATGCGCACCAGGTCGCGGATGGCGTCTCCGTGAAGCTCGGCAATGGCGCGGCGGGCTGCGGTGTCGTCGAAATCGCTCGTGATCTGCTCCCGCTGAGCCTCGAGAAGAGCGGATTCGATCTTCTGGCGAAGAAGAATCTCCTGCTTGAGCGGATCGTGAAAGGAGTATCCAAACGAGTGCTCCAACTGCTTGAGGTTGCCCGTGAACACGAACGCCTTCTTGCTGCCCTGCGATGTTGACACTATCACTCTTCGACGAACGTAGTTTCTACCCTCGTATTTGCGAAGGGCATCCATGCTCTCAGGTGGTAGCGGCCCCACAATATATCCGTGAATCCTTCCTAACGGGTCGGGGACGGCGTAAAGGTATGTCTGGTCCGGGCTGATCTTCTTGTACCCATCCAGTACCGCGTCCCGCACAAGAAACGCATCTTCACCCCGCGCATCAGAGGCGTGGTGAACCATGCGCCTGCCTAGAACCGCCCGGAATACCGACGGATTCATCAGCGTCCCATATACGAACAGGTGGAAAGGTTTCTGTAATGGCATAACTGTCATTAGATCATACGGCATAAGAGGTAAAGGAGCGACACCTTTTGCGCGTCGCCCCCATGATAGAGTTTCATATGCCACCTCCAACAAAAGGCAACTCACACGTCATTGGATCAGACTGTACCAGTTGCAGGCAAGTGGTACAGTCAAAATCAGTTGAATTACAGAAATATCTTTAATATAATGATTGACGTTCAGGATTCCGCAATTAGTATGGACTAGACCATACGGAGTGGTCGATACCAGTTCAAGCCCGGAGAATCGAGTTGTCAGAATTACAGGCTCAGGATCGAATGAAGTTGGAGATCAAAGAAGGATCTCCGGCGTTTGCCCAGCTTGCTGCCCAACTGGGGGCGATGATCGCCGAGGGGCGGATGAAGCCTGGTCACAAGCTTTCTTCTGAGCGAACGATGTCCCTGAAGCTGGGGCTCTCGCGTGGTACTGTGCGCAAGGCGTACGAAGAACTCGCGCATGGGGGGCTTGTGGAGGTGGTTCACGGCAGGGGATACTTCGTTGCCGGGGCGGGCGAAGCGGGTGCGAGCAGACAATCGTCGGCCCTCAAGCTCATCGATGAACTTCTCGACCGCATGGAGTCGCTGCGGTTCACCAACGAGCAGGTGTTGGCGATGGTTGACCTGAGACTTGCCCGTCGTCGCGAGCATCTTCTGAACCTGCACGTGCTGGCGGTTGATTGCAACATTGAAGCGCTCGCCATTTACGAGCGTCAACTAGGCCTGGCCAGCCAGGTCAATATCGAAAAGATGCTCCTCAGCGACATTCGCGCAAACAGCAGACGTCAGCAGCAGCTTGCGGATTTCGCGATCATACTCGTTTCAACAACCCACCATGGGGAACTTCTCGATTTGCTGCCTTGTTTGAAGGATAGGATAGTTCCCGTAGCCGTGACAGTTGGGCAGTCTACTGTTGTCGGGTTGGCGGGTATCAGGTCTGCCCAGCGTGTGGGGGTTTTGTGTCGCAGCCCGAGGTTCCTTTCGCTCATCAAAGAGAAGCTCAGCCTGTTCGGAGTTGTCGAAACGCGGATCAAACACATGCTTCTCGGGCCGGGTCCCGTGCCGGATCTTGGCGACTTTCTTGCTGATAGAGATGTTCTGGTCATTCCTCCGGGCCTGTCGGTTTACAGCGATCGTCACAAGGCTGCGGCGGTGAATGCCTTCACCAGGCGGGGCGGAAGAATAATAGTGTTCGACCATCAGATAGAGCGTGGTTCGATTCTGCACGTACAGGACCGGATCAGGCAGATCATTTCTCGCGCGGAGTGAAAGGCATACAGTGAACAATCAGGTGAATATTGTCCTTGGTGTCATTGGCTCGGATTGTCACGCCGTGGGCAATCGAATACTGGATGCGACGCTTCGGCAAGCGGGGTTCAACGTTGTGAATCTGGGCGTGATGGTCGGGCAGGAAGAATTCATCAGCGCCGCGATAGAAACAGACGCCAAGGCGATATTGGTGTCTTCGCTGTATGGTCACGCCGAGCTTGACTGCGAGGGTTTCCGCGACAAGTGCCTCGAAAAGGGGCTCGACAGAATAGTTCTTTATGTGGGTGGCAACCTGTCAGTGGGAAAGGCCCCGTGTGAGGAAATCATTCATAAGTTCAAGGGTATGGGATTTGACAGAGTATTCACAGCCGAGTCGCCACTGGATGAGGCTGTGGGGTTTCTGAAGAAAGATCTGAAGATTGCCTGACATGCCGCACAACGCGGTAATGAGCATCGATATAGGCTCGACCTGGACCAAGGGCGCGATCATCGATATCGGCCCTGTGCCCTCGGTGAAATCCTCGGCACGTGTCGCCACCAGCGATAACCTTTTGGATACCTGTGAAAAGCTGTCGGGGAAGTTGCTCAAAACCGACGGGCCTATAAGAATCGCCCAACTTGCCGATCAACTGAAGATAGTGTTTTGTTCATCCGCCAAGGGTGGGCTTGGAATTGCAGCCATCGGGCTTGTGCCGGAATTGACGCTGCATATCGCCCGTCTCTGTGCGCTTAGCGCGGGGGGCAAGGTGATTGCGAGCTATTCGCATCAGCTTGCCACATCTGAGGCCGAGGGTATTGCCGAACTTGTCCCCGACATTGTGCTTTTGACGGGCGGTACGGACGGCGGAAACGACAGGTGCGTCATCGCCAATGCGCGTGCAATCGCCGATGCATCCATCACGTCCACGGTGGTATTCGCCGGCAATGCGAAATGCTCATCAGAGGTGACGAGGATATTCGACATGGCGGGCATCGAGTGTGTCGCCGTTGAAAACGTCATGCCTGACATCGGAGAAGTAAACATAGAGCCCGCTCGCAAGGCGATTCGCGAGGTGTTCATGAAGCGAATCGTCACAGGTAAGGGTCTTGACGCTCTTGTCACCGCGACCCAGTGGCAGCCGGACCCGACACCATTGGCGGTGCTTCGCCTCGTCGAAGCCATTGCATCGCAGCACAGTGCATGGTCTGACACGTGCCTTGTAGACCTTGGGGGCGCGACGACGGATTTCTACTCTGTATGTGAACCAGCCACCCTTCACGCCGGGACGATTCTCAGGGGAATACCCGAACCCGCGATCAAGCGGACGGTTGAAGGCGACCTTGGCATGCGCATCAGCTCATCTGGCGTCATCGAGCAGGCGAGGAAATCGTCCCACGCCTATGCGATGAACATGTCATGGGGCGAGGTGGAACAGCGCGTCGCCCTTCTTGAAACGCAGCCCGCTTTCGTTCCAACCGATTCGTCGGGCATCGCGCTTGATTCACTGCTTGCGAGGATCTGCGTCAGCGAAGCCCTTATTCGTCACGCCGGAACGATGCGGGAAATCTTTACGCCGGATGGCAGACGATGGGTGCAGCGGGGCAAGGATCTTCGCCGCATTAGCAGGGTCATAGGAACCGGTGGATATCTTTCCCGCATGATCGACCCCGACATATACGCCGGGCTGCTTGGGCCAAGGAGTTGTCCCCAAGGCCGGGGCATGCTGCTTTTGCCCGAGAAGATCGAATGCTATCGCGACAAAAACTACCTGTTCACTATTCTTGGAAACATCGCCGCCATCGCCCCCTCAACGGCTGCGACGCTGGCGATTGATAACCTGGAGAAGCTTTAAAATGATTGAGGATCGCAGGATTTCAGACGACGAGTTCTTCGCCCTTCGTCCCAAGGTGCTAAGCGCCTGGTCGACGGGCAAGGACGTGGATCTGGAAGAGGCGTTCAAATTCCACCAGACCCTCGGTGACGATAGAAGCCTGGCCTTGGCGATGCATCGTGCCCTCGCCCAGGGACAGACGTTGCTTCAACCCAGGGCGGGCGTGGCGACGCTGAATGGACATATTCAACTGTTGAGATATCTTCAAGACGAGGGACAGGCCGATCTTCTGCCCACGACCATAGATGCCTACACCAGGCAGAACAGGTACGAAGAAAGCGCCCGCGGGCTTGAGAAGTCGCGGAATTCCGGGCTCATGATGCTTAACGGGTTCCCGGCTGTCAACCACGGGCTCAACGCATGCAGGGAGGTCGTGCAAAGCGTATCGAAACCCGTGCAGGTTCGCCATGGTACGCCCGATGCAAGACTACTTGCCGAGATAACACTGGCTGCCGGGTTCACCGGGTTCGAGGGCGGCGGAATTTCATACAACGTGCCATACGCTAAGAAGGTTCCGCTTGAAAGATCTCTCGCCGACTGGCAGTACGTGGACAAGTTGGTGGGAATCTACGAAAGCAACGGCGTTCGCATAAACCGTGAACCCTTCGGGCCTTTGACGGGCACGCTGGTTCCCCCGTTCATCAGTCACACCGTCGGAATCATAGAGGGTCTGCTGGCTTTGCGTCAGGGCGTGCGATCGATCACATTAGGTTACGGCCAGACGGGAAGCCTGGCTCAGGATCTCGCCGCGGTCGTCGCCCTGCGCGAATTGGCGGATGAGTATTTCCGAGCTGCGGGGTACGACGATTTCGAATTGAGCATTGTCTTTCACCAGTGGATGGGCGGATTTCCCGAAGACGAAGCCAAGGCGTTCGCTGTGATATCATGGGGTTCGGTGGCAGCCGTGCTGGCGGGGGCCGAGAAAATAATCGTCAAGACCCCGCACGAGGCGGCGGGCATTCCCACCAAAGAGGCGAACGTTCAGGGTCTGCGGGCGACCAGGCAGGTGATAAACATAGTTGGCGATCAGAAGGCCGCCTCTGCCGCGATAATCAAGACCGATCACGAGACGGACCTCATCAAGGCGGAGGTTCGTTGCCTGATCGAGAAGACCCGCCAGCTTGGCGACGGGGACATCGCGCTGGGTGTGGTTCGTGCGTTTGAAGCTGGCGTCATCGACGTACCCTTCGCGCCAACCATCTATAACGTAGGAAAGGTTCTTCCCATGCGCGACAACATGGGTTTTGTCCGCATTTTCAAGAAGGGCAATCTTCCGCTCAGCGACGAGATTTTGAATTACCACCACTGCTCACTACAGGATCGTGCCAAGGCGGAAGGCAGGCCGGTGAGCTTTCAGATGGTTACTGACGATGTATATGCCATCAGCAAGGGCAAGCTGATAGGGAGGCCAAGATGAAGATAAGACGTGCGGTTTTCGCGCCTGCCAGTTCCGCGTTCTTCTTTGACGACCAGGCTGCGATCAAGCGTGGGGCGACCACGGACGGGTTTGTGTACATGGGTCAGCCTTGCACGCCGGGTTTTACGTCGATTCGCCAGGCGGGGCAGGGCATTTCGGTGATGCTTGAACTGGAAGATGGCCAGGTCGCGTTGGGCGATTGTACCGCGGTTCAATACAGCGGCGCTGGGGGGCGGGATCCGCTCTTTCTGTGCGATACATACCTGCCCATGGTCCGGCGCGAGTTGCCCCCGATGCTGGAAGGTCTGGAAGTTGATGAATTCAGGCCCCTTGCCGGCAAGGTCGAACAGATGCGTCTTGGTGGAAAGCCCTTGCACACTGCGCTGCGGTACGGAATTTCGCAGGCGCTTCTCGACGCTGCCGCCAAGGCCAGTCGCCTGTTGCCATGCGAAGTCATCTGCCGTGAGTATTCGCTGCCTGTTGTGCCGGCCCCGATCGAAATATTCGGCCAGAGCGGCGACCAGAGATACGACAATGTGGACAAGATGATACTCAAGCAGGTGGATGCTCTTCCCCATGGCCTGATCAACAACGTTCCCGAAAAGCTCGGACACGACGGTGAAAAGCTGAGGGAATACATCCGCTGGATCGTAGGCCGAATACGCCAACTCAGGGTGAGTGAATCATACACACCCGACCTGCACATCGATGTTTACGGAACGATAGGCGTGGCGTTCGACCATGACGTAACAAAGATATGCGACTACCTCGCATCGCTGCAGCATGATGCGCAGGAATTCGCCCTGTATGTGGAAGGACCGGTTGACATGGGTGACGCAGGTCGTCAGATTCAGGTCATGAGCGATATAACCAGTCGTCTGGACCGGTGTGGTTCGTCGGTCAAGATTGTCGCTGACGAATGGTGCAACACGCTGGAGGACATCCGCCAATACACCAACGCCCGGGCCTGTCACATGGTTCAGGTCAAGACGCCCGATCTTGGGGGCGTTCACAATGTCATCGAGGCCGTGATCTACTGCAATTCGCACGGGGTGGAAGCCTACCAGGGAGGCACCTGCAACGAAACCGACGTATCCGCCCGCACGTGCGTTCAACTGGCGATGGCGTGCAGACCTAAACGAATGCTCGCCAAGCCCGGAATGGGATTCGACGAAGGGTTCTGCATAGTGCGAAACGAGATGAACAGAACGCTGGCCGTGCTTGCCGCTCGTGCCGGACACCCGCGGGAGACGACAAATGCATAAGCCTTCGTCCATACGCTCGCCCAAGGAACTTCGAATACTCGCCCCAACGGCAATTCTCGGTTATGGGTTTCCGGTCGAGTCGTTCAAACGCGGGCTTTCTCGCCGGCCCCACGTCATAGCCGTTGACGCCGGTTCCACCGACCCCGGACCCTATTACCTCGGCTCGGGCAAGCCGTTCGTCAACAGGGACTGCGTGAAGCGTGACCTCGAAATGATGTTGAACGCCTCTGTAAAAGCGGGCATACCTGTGATAATCGGTACCGCTGGCGGGTCGGGGGCGAGGCCTCACCTGCAGTGGTGCCAAGATATCGTCCTTGAAATCGCTCGCGAAGGAAAGTTGTCGTTCAGGCTCGGATGCGTTCGAGCGGACGTTACGAAATCGCGGGTGCTTCGCCAACTCGAAGCGGGCAACATTCAAGCATTGCAATGCGTGGATAAATTGACTGCTGAAGCTGTTCGCGCCTCCACCAACATTGTTGCGCAGATGGGGCCTGAACCGTTGATAACCGCGTTAAGAGAAGGCTGCGACGTGGTGCTTGCGGGTCGATGCTACGATCCCGCCTGTTTCGCGGCCTTGCCCATCATGCTCGGATACGACCAGGCGTTGAGCCTGCACATGGGCAAGATTCTGGAGTGCGCCGCGATAGCCGCCACCCCTGGCTCGGGCGCTGATTGTGTGCTGGGAACGCTTCGGGGCGATGCGTTCATCCTTGAAACGCTCAGCCCGCATCGGCGGTTCACGCCGCAATCGACGGCGGCCCATACGCTCTATGAAAAGTCCGACCCTTACCACCTGCCCGGCCCCGGTGGGGAGATAGATCTCACCCATTGCAAATTCCGCAGCCTGAAAGGCGGAAAGGTTGAAGTTCGCGGCAGCATATTCGTGCCCACTGACGACTACTGGGTCAAGCTCGAAGCCGCAAGACCTATCGGCTTCAGAAGCGTCAGCATAGCCGGGACACGCGACCCGATCATGATCTCCAGGATAGACCAGATTGTCTCGTCGGTGGATCAGCAGGTCAGGGCATCGCTGGCGAGCATGTCGAATGACGCGAAAATTCATTATCACATCTACGGAAAGCATGGCGTGATGGGTCCTGGCAGGGAAGTGCATAAAACCACCGCGCATGAGCTTGGCGTGGTTATCGAGGCGCTGGCAGGAACGCAGGAACAGGCGGATGCGGCGCTGGCGCTCGCCAGGTCGTTCATGCTGCATTACGGGTATCCCGGCAGGATATCCACCGCTGGAAACCTGGCGTTTCCGTTTTCCCCGTCCGACATCTCGGCAGGGCGGGCATATGAGTTCTCGATTTACCATCTCATGAAGATCAACTCGCAGGATATGTTTAAAATCGATGTTTCCGACGTGAAAAGAGGCAGGGCATGAACAGGAACATCCTCGACGCGGTGAAGGTTGTGCGATCCAAAAACGCCGGGCCTTTTGAGCTTACGCTGGACATGATGTTCCTAAACAGGCGATACTTCGACCTGTTCAGGAAAAATCGCCTACTGACGCCGAGGGTGATTTCAAAACTCTACGGCATGGACAGCAAGGATATTCTCAATATTATCTATTTCGAGCCCTGCTTGGCGGTGAAGATTACAATGCGCCGGTGGATACCTTCAGGTTCCGCAGGCGAAAGCGACGTATATGGTGCACAGCAGCACGGGCCGCTGTTGACGCTGATGTTCAATGACGACAAAAACCAGTGAGGCCGACATGACCACACGCAGTAACCTAAACCCGTTTCTTGGCATGGGCGACACGCTGATATATTCGGCGTATTATGCCCCTCGCGGCAGGAACCGATTGTACATGCTTGCCGCAAAGCTAGCTCAACGATACCTCTACCCCAACGATCTGCTCATCGGCGTGATCGGGTCGGAAGGGGCGGGCAAGAGCACCCTCATTCAAGGCCTGTTCCCCGGGCTTGAACTGACCAACGACGATCACGGGCTCAACGTCAAGCCCACGCCTCTGTACCAGTTCGACCCGGACGATTATTTCAGCGGCCACACTTTCCATCTCGATGCCCGATACGAGCTGGCGTTTCATCAGAAATACGAGATAACCAAGGCAATCAACCTGGCTGTGCTGCACGGGCGGAGAGTGGTAGTCGAGCATTTCGACCTGATCTACGACGCGCTGGGTTACAACGCGCAGGTTCTTTTCGGAATCGGCGAGGAAGTTGTCGTCGCCCGTCCGACCGTATTCGGGCCTTTCCCGCAGGGCATCAAGAAGGTGGTCGATTCGACGATCCGCTTCCGCAGGATGGCCCACTCGGCGGAGGATATTACGGGCTACTTCGTGGAGAGGGATTTTGACATCGGGCAGAAGATCAGGCATTCCGACATCAAGCATGGGTTCGTTATTCAGTTTCCCGACAAGGTTACGATCAACATCGAGACGCTCGAACAGCAGGTCAAAGAGGTTATTGCTGAGGACCTTCCCATCGAGCCCGACGGCGATGACCATATCTGCTTCGGCGAGGTCAGATTCGAATGCACCGGCGTGCGGACTCATGTATCATCTACCGGAAAGATCGAGGGGTTCCGCCTGCTGAAGGAACTGAAGTTCGACCCGATTAATCGGGCGTATCTGCTTGTAGGGATGGTGGGGCACCGCGAGATTGCCGGTTTCGAGGAGATGTCCGACACGATGGAGCGAGAAGATGAGTGATTTTGCGTATCAGCCCATCCTACCAACCCCCGTATCCACCTCCGACGCGGGCTTCAGACGCCTGGACTGTGGTGGTGTGGAAGTCTGTAGTCATGGCAACATGAAGATAGTTCGTGTCTCGCCCGATGCGCTTTCGCAACTGGCGTACGAGGCCTTTCGCGATATGGCGTTCTTCATGCCTGCCTCCCAGCTCGATCGGTGGGCGGATATCATAAACGACCCCGACGCGCACGAAAACGAGCGGTTTGTCGCTCGCACGCTTATGCAAAATGCCATCATCTCGGCACAGGGCGTCCTGCCAAGTTGCCAGGATACCGGAGTTGCCGAAATCCTCGGCTGGAAGGGCGCCGGCTTTCACACAGGCTTCGATGACGCAAAGGAACTGTCACGCGGCGTCTGGCGGGCATACAGCGAGCACAACCTGCGATATTCCATGGTAGCCGCAAGCTCGATGTTCGAAGAAGCGAACACAGGCAGCAACCTTCCTGCCCAGGTTGAAATCTACTCATCCGGAAATGGCGCGTATGAATTCCTCTTCATCGCCAAGGGCGCCGAGTCAAGCAATAAGACATCGATTACCCAGGCAAGCGAGGCAGTGCTTGAGGATTCCGCATTGAGAAAACTCCTTACCGAAAAGCTTTCGGGCATCGGTGTGGCTGCATGTCCTCCTTATCACATGGGAATAGTCATTGGTGGGACATCGCCCGAGCAAAGCCTCAGAACCGCCAAACTCGCAGCCATGGGGTTTTATGATTCGTTGCCCACTGAAGGCGATTGTGCCGGAGGCGCGTTTCGCTGCGTGAAGTGGGAGGGGGAGGTTATGGACATCATGCGCAACCTCGGGCTTGGGGCGCAGTTCGGGGGAAAATACATGGCGCTTCAGGCGCGCGTGATCCGCCTGCCCAGACACGCCGGTTCGTGCTCAATAGCAATAAGTGTGGGGTGTTCCGCCCACAGGGTCATCAAGGGAAGAATCGACCCCAACGGCGTCTGGCTGGAAGAGTTGGACCGCAATCCCGCTCGACACGCGGACCTTGTGAAGGGCCTACAGACCGACGACGTGCAGGTCGATCTGTCGCGGGGGATGAACGAGATTCTTGCCCAGTTGCGGCCACTGTCGCCCGGCACGCGGGTTCGTCTGACAGGCCCGCTGGTTGTAGCGCGTGACATCGCCCACCAGCAGATCAAGGCTCGGTTCGAAAGCACGGGGCAGTTGCCCGAATATTTCAAAAATCACCCCGTTTACTACGCCGGCCCCGCAAAAACGCCCGCGGGAATGCCCTGCGGTAGTCTTGGACCTACCACCGCACAGCGGATGGACCCGTACATGGAAACCTTTATGTCGAACGGCGCCTGCCTTGTCACGGTTGCAAAGGGTAACCGCGATCCGGGTGTCAACGAAACCTGCCGACGATACAAAGGGTGCTTTTTGGGAACCATCGGCGGGGCGGCAGCGATTCTTGCCAGGGATCATGTAGTCTCATCCGAAGTGATAGATTATGAAGACCTCGGCATGGAGGCGGTTCGCCTGATCAATGTGCGGGACATGCCTGCCTTCGTGGTAATCGACTCGCGCGGCCAAAGCATCTACTAGAGCCCCGCTAGTCAGGACGCGACGACCGACACTCGAAAACACCGGTCACACTAAACAATGAAATGATGCACATATATAGACCTATGATGCGACATTGGTGTGTCTGTTGTCAAGGTTACATCCTCCTGTCCCGACTTCCTGCTTTGCTGAAGCTACGGAGCAGGCATGTCGGTGGCTTTTGTTGGTCGTGCGGCACATATACTTGAACAACCCTGGTTTGAACCAGTTGGCAGCGTCTGACCGTCGGGTTTTCTTTTATGTGGGCGTCAGGGCGTTGCCGGTGGTTAGTTGAGGAATATTGCCCCGGGAGCAACTCTTCTTTCGGGGAAGGTTGACTGCCGCACATGAAGCGCAAAAGAACACAAGTTGGTGAAAGAAGCCTGACAATGCGGGGCGTGTTGCTGGTGCTTCTTGCGGCGGCGATACTTCCGTCACTCGCCATACAGGTGATTTTGGTATCCAGATGGTTCAACGACACCCGCCATAAGCAGATTCAGTCCAATATGGAGGTCGCGCGTGCGGTTGGAATCACCTTCAAGAATCACATGGAAGACCTTGCCGTCAGTCAGATCGCCCTGGGCGATGCGGTGAAGCTCATCGGGCTTGACTCTCGCGATCGGCTTGAGGTGCTGCTTGACGAGCAGGTGCGTCAGTACGCCGCCGTCAACACGATTATCCTTGCCGCGCTCGATGGCAGGGTGCTCGCCTCAAGCCAACCATCGGCGATGGAGTTCAGCATCAGCGACCGGGTGTACTTCCAGTTGGCGTTGCGGGCCAGGAAGGATCAATGGGTGCTTGGCAACCTCATCCGTGGCAGAATTGAAGATGAATACACCGTGGCCATTGCAAGGTCCATATATGATGGGGATCGCCGCGTCGCTGTCATTGTCTTTACCATTGACCTGGATCGGCTCAGCCAGGATGTCGTCAACTTGCGACGGGAGGAGGGCGGCACCGCCCAGTTGTTTGACCGCAACGGGAGATTGGTATTTCGCGATCCTTACATCAAGCTGACAAATGAGCAAAGAGATGCCTTCTATGGGGTCAGACTCAGCAAGGCGTTGGCGGGTGAAGAGGTCTGGGGCGAAGAGGTCTCTCCGATTGCAGGTGAGCATCGAGTAATCGCCTTGACGCCTGTGGAGGATATTGGATGGGTATCGGGGGCGGGCATGTCGGTGGCCCGGATGAACCAGGCTGCATGGTCGGCAATCTACAGCGTGCTGTGGGTGAATCTGGCGATCATGCTGACGTGTATCGTCGTGCTCGTGATAGCCAGCAAGGTCATCAATAGTGACGTGAGTCGCCTGACAAAGCAGTTCATCGGCGAAAGCGACCTCGACCAGGCCCACCAAATGATGAGAACAGACGACTTTTACATGCTTTCGTCTGCCTTCGCCTCCGCGATTCACAAACGTGACGAGGCCGTTGACCAACTGCGGCTCAGTGAGGCACGCTACAGCAGCCTCTTCCACAACAATCATGCCGTCATGTTCCTGATCGATTCCCATACGGGTGATATTGTGGACTCCAACGCGGCAGCGAGTGACTTTTATGGCTACACGGTCGAGCAACTCACTTCGATGAACATCAGCCAGATAAACACCCTGTCCCCAGCCGAGGTTGCCGACCGGCTTGAAGAAATAAAACAACAGCGTAAGCGCTCCTTCGAATTCACGCATAAGCTTGCTTCAGGAGAGTTCCGAAATGTGCAGGTCTACAGCGGGCCAATGACTGTCGATGGAAGGGAACTGCTCTATTCGATCATCCATGACGTTACCGAACAGGTGCGTGCGCAACAGGCGCTCAAGGAAAGCGAACTTCGATTCCGCACCGTCGCCAATACTTTGCCACAGCTTGTCTGGGCGGCCAGGCCCGATGGGTACCCCATATACTTCAACGACCGTTGGTATGCCTACACAGGACAGGTTCCAGGCCAGAACGACGGGGACAAGTGGTTTGAGCTTGTGCATCCCGATGACCGTGAACGTACAGTGAACCGTTTTCGGGAATGTATCCAGACGCATCAGCCTTACGAGATGGAATTCCGCCTGCGGCGTGCAAGCGACGGGCAATACAGGTGGTTTCTGAGCAGGGCGTTGCCCATCCGAACCAATGGAAAAACCATAATGTGGATGGGTACCGATACCGAGATACATGAAAAGACCGAGCAACGGGAACGTCTCGCCCAGGTGCTGGAGGAGCTTCGCCGCAGCAATGAAGACCTGCAGCAGTTTGCCTATGTCGCCAGCCACGATCTGCGCGAACCACTGCGGATGATCTCTGGCTTTCTGGGGCTCATACGGGACAGGCACTTTGCGAGTCTCGATGAAGAGGTGCGGGAATTCATCACCTTCGCTGCCGATGGGGCGGCGAGAATGGACGATCTGCTCAAGGGATTGCTTGAATATTCACGTGTCTCCACGAAGGGGGGCAAGGGCGAACCCGTCGCAATGATGGACGCATTCAGACAGGCGATGGCGAATCTTTCAAGAGCGGTCAGAGAGTCCCAAGCCACCGTGCATTCCGACGACCTGCCGTTAGTGTGTGCCGATTTCACCCAGATGACTCAGTTGCTTCAGAACCTCATCGCCAACGCATTGAAGTTCCGCCGTGATAACGTTCCCCCGCGGGTGATGGTATCCGCCACCAGGCAAGAGGGAATGTGGCTGTTTCGCGTGTCGGACAACGGCATAGGAATCGAGCCCCGCGACGCCCAGCGGATATTCGTCATCTTCCAACGGCTGCACATACAGGATCGCTACGAGGGAAGCGGTATTGGCCTGGCTATCTGCAAAAAGATCATTGAACGCCACGGTGGGCGAATCTGGCTTGAAAGCACACCTGGCGAAGGATCCATCTTCTACTTCACCCTTCCGCCCGTCGAAGAGTCAGCATGATGAATCGCAGGTCGCCCGGTTGCCGGGGAGAGTGTTGGCGGATAGAATCCGGATATGAAGACCTTAAAACACAAAATACAGACCAACGCCCGGGATGAGATGCAGAATATCACCCACCTCGTCGAGCAGGCGATTTCGCAATGGGGTATGAACGATGGGTTCGTCAATGTGTTCGTTCCGCACACTACCGCGGGAGTGACCATTAACGAAAACGCAGACCCCGACGTGGTGCATGACATGCTCAAGGCTTTTGACGTGGCCGTGCCGCATTCGCAAAGCTTCTACCGACACGATGAGGGCAACTCGGCAGCCCATGTCAAAAGCACAATGACAGGTCCGAGTTTGACGGTTCCGGTCATCAAAGGAAAGATGACTCTGGGCGTGTGGCAGGGCATATATTTCTGCGAATTCGACGGGCCCAGAACCCGCGAGCTGATCATCAGCGCGAGCATGTAAAAAAAAGTTTGCCTTTGTAAAAAATGCCCTGTTGAAAGCTTGACACGGCCC
>CAZWAT010000030.1:0-19256 GCA_964632015.1 uncultured Planctomycetaceae bacterium | reverse complement strand
GCTCAACCAGGGAAGTTCTTCGGGAGACGCGTCGGGTGTATTTTCGCCGGAACAGATCAGGCGACAACTTTAGAAACGCAGCCATCAGCTCCATTTCTTCATCAGATACCCACACATAACCCTCCGCGGGTCCGGCGCAGCAACCTCCGCACCCGGTACACTCGAATGCAAGCCCCGAGGCATACCAGGGCAAGTCTTTTGTATAGGATTCTTTACTCATGGCAGCATTATAGCCTGTTGCTTCAATCATGACTGCGGGCTTTCTTGATTTATACGACTCCTATAGAGATAATCGCACTGTGAAAACCACCATAATCAACACAGCCAAGTATGGTATACACTCCGCGGCGGCCCGCGGAGCCGAGGCGATCAGGCAGGGCAAGCTTGTGGCGTTCCCCACCGAGACCGTCTATGGGGTGGGTGTAGACGCACAGAACGCCCAGGCGCTTGATCGGCTCAGGGAGCTTAAATCGAGACCCAAACGTCCATTCACCGTGCACATGGGCCAAGCGGACGACGCCTTCAGGTACGTCCGTGAGGATGACATGCCTCGCCCTGCCAGGAATGTGATTTCAAAGGGTTGGCCCGGTCCGGTGACGCTGCTTGTGAAGGCTGGCGACGCGCTGGCCGACACTTCGCTTGGCGATGATATGCATCACAGGCTCGTATACGAAGGATATATTGGCCTGCGCTGCCCTGACGAGCCCCTCGCCCAGGCGATGCTCTGCACGGTTGAGGAGGTTGTGGTGGCGCCCAGCGCCAACCTGATCAACCAACCCGCCCCCCATGACGCCAAGCAGGTGCTTGAATCGCTTGACGGAAAGATCGACCTGTTAATAGATTCTGGCACGACCCGCCTGAGCAAAGAGAGCACAATACTGCGGGTTGACGGGAATGGATGGGAAATTCTTCGCAAGGGCGCTGTTGATCGCACCACCATTTCGAAGATGGCAACCACGTTGATAGTTTTCGTATGCACAGGAAACACCTGTCGAAGCCCCATGGCCGCGGGAATCGCCAGACGCATGCTTGCCGATAAGTCAGGGTGCGACGTTGCGCAGCTTCAATCAAGAGGATACGAGGTGCTTTCGGCGGGTCTGTTCGCCCCCGATGGATGCCCCGCGTCACCAGAGGCGGTCGACGCGGCGAGGGCTTACAACGCCGACATATCAAAACATCGTTCCCAAAGGCTGACCCGAGAGTTGATAAATCGCGCCGATGTGATATTCTGCATGACAGAAATTCATGCTCAGCAGGTTAAAGAGCTTGGCGGCCGGCACGACGTGGTGCATATGCTGGACGCCGCCAGGGATATTTCAGACCCGGTGGGCGGCTGCAACCAGATTTATGAAGAATCCGCAAAACATATAAGTCTGGCAATGCGGGAAGTGTTAAAATCGAGGTTATTATGAGAATTGCCATTGCATCCGACCACCGTGGGCACGACGTTAAAGAGAAAATAGTCGCATTTCTGACCGAGAAGGGTCACGAAGTGGTGGATGTGGGCACCAACAGCTCACGAAGCTGTGATTATCCTGACAGTGCATATCTGGCTGCCAAAGAGATTGCGGACAACAAGGCTCAATGCGCCGTCCTTATCTGTGGAAGCGGAATAGGAATGACCATCTGTGCCAACAAAGTTCCCGGAGTTCGCGCCGCCCTATGTCACGACGAACTTACTGCCCAGATGGCAAGACATCACAACAACGCAAATGCCCTGTGTCTCGCGAGCGACGTGATGAGCGAAGACCTCATTCGCAGGGTTGTGGAAAGCTGGCTTGACACCAACTTCGAGCCCGGCGGCAGGCATGAGCGCCGCGTCCGTAAGATCGCATGGATCGAACAAGGCCTGAACCCCCAGGATTATAACGAGGCCAACGGACTTTCCGCCAACTAGAGCAGATCGGTTCGCGAACATCGTGACGTGACAAGGCGAAGAAAAGCTCCTAATGGAGATCATCAGGAATGCTGCAATCGACAGACTTGTCAATGTTCTTCTAGATTCTAGATGTATTAGTCACCTGGAATATCTGCATGCAATGCTCGGGGCGGGGTTTCAAGCGAAGGGATCCGATGGCACATGGTACGTTCTGACCAAAATGCTCTCTGACGACAAATCGGATAAGCTGGATACAGCAATGCTTATTAACACCTGCATTATGATTACGCAGGAATTGATAACCTCGGTCAACACAGCTCTGGATCAGATCGAGGACAAAGACGCAGCCCAATGACTTTCAATGATACCATCACTCGTCTCTGGGATCACTCATAGGACTTGGCAGTGCTACTACCTGGGAGCTTCAGAAGTGGTATGGACAAATCCCATCCTAGTCAAAATGAAAACGCCGTCGGCGCGAAGGGCATTGCCTGATTCGCACCGACGGCTGTTGTGTTTTCAGTAGTCTTTGAACTACACACCACTGTACGCGTTGAAGCCGCCGTCAACCGGCACGACAACGCCTGTGATGAACCTGCTGGCATCGCTGAGCAACCAGATCAGCGTACCAACGAGGTCTTCGGGATCGCCGAAGCGGTCCATGGGGGTGTGGCCGATAACAAGCTTGCCTCGCGGCGTAAGCTCGCCTGTCTTTTCATCCGTCAACAGGAAGCGGTTCTGCTGCGTGATAAAGAAACCAGGCGCTATTGCGTTCACGCGGATCTTCGGCGAATGCCTCTGGGCCATGTAAACCGCCAACCACTGCGTGAAGTTGGCGATGGCCGCCTTCGCAGCGGAATATGCGGCAATGTTTGTCAACGGACGGAACGCGTTCATCGACGCGACGTTGACGATGTTGCCTTCGCCACGCTCGGCCATGTGCTTGCCAAAAATCTGGCTCGGAAGCATTGTCCCGACGCAATTGAGGTCGAAGACCCAGCGAATCGCGTCCGCGTCGAGGTCGAAAAACGTGGAAGGTGGAGCACAGGTGGCTTCCTTCTTGTTTCCGCCCGCCCCATTGATCAGCACGTCAACGCGACCCAACGCCTTGATGGACGAGTCGAAAGCAGCTTCGACAGCATCTTTCTCTAGAATATTCGCCTGCACAGGTACGGCATAGCCACCGGCAGACTCGATCTCTTTGCAGACTTCGGTTCCTCGCTTCACATCATAATCGATGATGCTGATCTTGGCGCCGAGTTTGGCAAGACCTTTGGCCATTTCGGCACAGAGAACACCCGCGCCACCGGTAATCGCAACGCACTTGTCCTCAACACTGAACATAGACTTTAGCAATTCCATTATCTCTCCTTCATACCGGCATGCCGGTGGAATTCTATCAAACAAACGGATTTACATGTCTTTTTATGTGCTTTTCGAGCACGGCGTAATACACTTCCTCGTCGCTTTCGAGTGCGGCGTAGAAGCGAGGCCGATACTTCCGACCATCATCCGCCGTCAGCACCGAACCGAACGTGCAATGCAGAACCTGCCTCGCGTCGAAGTCTTCCAGAAGCGCCGGCAACTGGTCATCCTTGAGCGAAGCGGCGGCGGGAACCTTTCCGACCTGCGCCGAAACATGGTATGAAGCCTTGTCGGCGTCATACCTTTCGCGAGCGAAGTCGAGAATCTCGCGGAACAGGTCAGGATCAATCGTCGCGATGGCCCGCAAGGCTTCAAGGTAGCTCGTGCCCGCGGTCTTAAGATGAACAAGCCCCTGCGTGAGTTCAGCAATGATTGGATACACGCTGAACTTGTCGCTTCCGGAGTGAATGGACATCTTGTACGGGCCAAGCGTTCGCATAACCGCCGCGTGCACGGCGAACGCCTTGCGGAACTCATCCAGATCGCCGATATAATCAACACCCTTCTCGAACCTGCCCAGGAACCTCGGTGCAAGAGATATCCACTTGACCCCCAGGCGTCGCAGCTCGGCGGCAAAGAAATAATGCTCCGCGGGCGAGGTGGGCGAATCGGTTTCGTCGACCGACACTTCAAGCTCAAATTGGCTCGATGTCCTGGTGCTCAGGTGCCTGTACATTTTGACGGTGTGCGCAACCGCCCTGCTGTATTTCACCGCCGCCCTTGCAAGGGTGGTATCGTCAAAGGCTATTTCGCCACCGCCATCGAGTTTAAACGGCTTGGCGGTGTAGAGTTTGCGCAGCTCGTCGCCGGTCATCCCGAGCGTTTCGGACTCCAGCGACCCGAAAGCCGACGCCAGGTCAGAGCCTTCAAGCGTGTCGGCGTCGTTATTCACATGCGCACCGGGATCGATGGTAAACATCGTGAAGCCCGCCGCCACGGTGACGTCGATGTCTTCGGGCTTCTGAAGGTGGTCGGCGTCGGAGCCGAACCTTCCGCGCCAACCTTCCTGGAAGACGCCCCATGTCGCGGCGTCCATGACTTCATCGGGCGTCCGCCGGGTTCGGGTCATCTCGCGGATAGACTGCTGTGCGAGGAATGGCACAAGCTGCGTGTCCTTTATCGCCCTGAGGTGTCCGGGAGTGGCGAGCCCCAGGCGGTCACCTAGGCCGACACTTGTCGCCAAGCCGACTGTTGAGGGCGAGTTCCACGGAAGTAATTTGCGGATCGTAGCGGCGTTGGCGTGGTTCGTGGGGGCCAGGCAGACGGGCTTGCCATCAACCTCGGCGACCTTCTGTGCCGAGTCCAGGCAATCGCCACCGACGCACCCGACGACTTTTTCGCCAGTGTCCGTCTTGCGTGCGAGGAAGTACCCGGCATCGGCGGTCTCGACCGCGCTGTCAGGGTAAATGTGCAACGAGGGAATATCAGGAATCTTCATATGCTTTCTCCGATTAGCTGGTTACCTGTGGGTTGCGCAGGCGGAGGCCCGTTGAAGAATGCCACTCACCCGTGCCTCGCTTAACACCGGCACAGGTCGGCCGTCCACCAACGGGCCTCGCCCACTCAACGTTAGACAGTATATGTGCTGGCGGTGATGCTCCCACCAGAACCTGTCCAATTGGTATGGAAGAACTTTCCGCGAGGTTTGTCGACTCGCTCGTATGTGTGCGCGCCGAAGAAGTCACGCTGTGCCTGCAGCAGGTTCGCGGGCAACCTTGCGGTGCGGTATCCATCATAGTACGCAAGCGCGGTCGAGAATGCAGGAACGGGCACGCCCCAAGCGACCGCCTGGCTGACAACGCGACGCCATGCCTCCTGGGAATCGGCAATCGCCTTCTTGAAGTACGGCGCCATCAACAGGTTCACGAGCTTGGGATTCTTGCTGTACGCCTGGGTGATCTTTCCAAGGAACTGGCTTCGAATAATGCACCCACCACGCCACATCATCGCGACGCTACCGTAATTGAGCTTCCAGTTGAACTCGTCGGCTGCGGCACGCATGAGCTGGAAGCCCTGTGCGTACGACACGATCTTGCTGGCGTAAAGGGCCTGGCGAACGTCGTCAACGAACCTGGTGACGCTTCCCTTGAGTTTGGTCTTCGCGGGGGCAGCAAGCTTCTTGCTGGCGGCGACTCGCTCGGGCTTGATGGCCGACAGACAACGCGCGAACACCGCCTCGGCAATCAGCGTCACAGGCATACCCAGATCGGCGGAAGTGATGACCGTCCACTTTCCAGTGCCCTTCTGACCCGCGGTGTCAAGAATCATATCAACCATGGGCTTGCCGGTGATGTCGTCCTTCTTGGCTAGAATCTCAGCGGTGATGTCGATCAGGTAGCTGTCAAGCACGCCCTTGTTCCACTCTGCGAACACCTTCTGCATCTTGGGAACCGACAGCCCCGCATGCTGCATGAGGTGATAGGCTTCGCAGATCAACTGCATATCGCCGTATTCGATGCCATTGTGCACCATCTTGACAAAGTGACCGGCACCTCGGTCGCCAACCCAGTCGCAGCAGGGCTCTTTCTTGACCTTCGCCGAGATCGCCTGGAAGATATCCTTCACGTGCTTCCACGCGGCAGTGCTGCCTCCGGGCATGATGCTCGGGCCGAAACGAGCGCCTTCCTCGCCGCCGCTCACGCCGGTGCCGATATACAGCATACCTTTGCTTTCGAGGTACTCGGTGCGACGGTTGGTGTCGTGGAAGTTGCTGTTTCCACCGTCGATGATAATGTCGCCCTTCTGAAGATGAGGCAACAGGGTTTCAATGAAGGCATCCACGGCGTCGCCCGCCTTGACCATCAGCATGATGCGTCGGGGCCTCTTGAGATGCGCGACAAATTCCTCAAGCGAATGCGCGCCGATGATCTTCGTGTCTTTCGCCTCGCCCGCCAGGAAGTCGTCAACCTTGCTGACGGTGCGGTTGAACACTGCGACGGTGAACCCGTTGTCATTCATATTGAGAACAAGGTTCTGGCCCATCACCGCCAGGCCTATCAGACCGATGTCCGCTGTGGGCTTGATGTTCTTGACCTTCGCGGATTTCGCCTTGGACGTCCTGGTGGTTGCGGCCTTCCGGGCCGACTTCGTGCTTTTCTTAGCAGCCATGCTGCACTCCTTATATATGGGGTCTGCACTACCTTTGGCTACGTATGGTATCACCCGCAAATGGGATTGCAAGCTTATTGCCCTCGTTGGCAATAGTATTCACCGTATCGGGGGCGACAATTACCAGGCTGCGTCAAGCTGCCCCCACTGGCGTATCATTGAGTCTGATCGCCCTCGGGTGGAGTGTCATTCACAACGCTGGTGATGGGCGCCACTTCACCAGGCGCGAGCGTCGACGGTTGGGCCGATTGGAAGACCCGTCGAAGACCCCTGTGTGATTTCAGGCCCACAAGAATCGTGACAAACAGCAGGACCATCGGATAGACAAGTCCTTTCATGTACACATACAAATGCCTCATCAGCGACGGCTCATTCGCTCCCCACGACGCCTTCACTTCAGAGATTCGCGATTGAAGCTCCTGAAGGTTGAACAACGCCCCCGAAGCGATCGAGCCGTTATATACCTGCTGCCACGGAATGAGCATCGCAAGAGCGATCAGCGACCAGAAAAACGCCGATACGAACGAAGCTGTCCCACCTAGCCTGCCGAGCATCACCACGTTGATCCCGAACAGAAGCGTCATGCACAAAAGCACTCCCGAGACCAGCGCGAAGAACTTGCCGGCTGCAAGAATCCAGTTCAACATCGCCTGCCTCCCAAGGGCGGTATCACTCACCACCACGCCGGTGACAGATGGTTGCGTTTCACTTTCCGCTGACACGTCGGGTTGCAAATAAAGCCCATCGATATATCCCCCCCACCGCACCATGGAAAACACCACCAACTGCGTCACAATCGCCAAAGCGATAATCGCCAGAAAGATATTCTTCGCGAACCTGGTCGTTCTCAATGCGGTGACGAATTCCCCGGCGGATGGTTTTGGCTTAAATTCCATTTCATGCTCCTGTAGTTATGCCCGACGTAACGCGCGGACAGCGGGCCAACTGTAATTATCGGCGCGCGGAGTGCTTGCGCATGAGTGGTATTTTTCGAACCATCGCGGGTGTGGATGCGACTTGGTCGCCCCGTCAACCTTCCATCAGCGCCTTGCCCTCGAGGAAGCCCTCAAGCTTACGAGCGCGAACGGGATGCTGAAGTTTGCGAATCGCCTTCGCCTCGACCTGGCGCACACGCTCGCGGGTGACCTTGAAGATTCGTCCGACTTCTTCGAGCGTGTAGGTGTACCCGTCACCGATACCGTAGCGAAGCTTGATGATCTCCCGCTCGCGGTAGGTGAGCGTCTTGAGCACTTCCTCGATGCGATCTTTGAGCATCTCGGTACCGGCGGTTTCGACGGGGCTTTCGGCGGTTTCGTCTTCGATGAAGTCGCCGAAATAGCTGTCTTCGCTCTCGCCGACCGGTCGGTCAAGGCTGATTGGATGTCTGCTGATCTTGAGAACGCGCCTTGCTTCACTGACGGACATTCCCGCTTGGTTGGCGATTTCCTCGATGGTAGGCTCTCGGCCGAACTCCTGAACCAGGCGTTTCGAAATGTTTCGCAGCTTGCTCATGGTTTCAATCATGTGCACCGGTATACGAATGGTGCGAGCATGATCGGCTATGGCACGGGTAATCGCCTGGCGGATCCACCACGTCGCATAGGTGGAGAACTTGTACCCGCGGCGATATTCGTACTTGTCGACCGCTCTCATCAGACCGGTGTTTCCTTCCTGGATGATGTCCAGGAACGACAACCCACGATTGCGGTACTTCTTCGCTATCGAAACGACCAGTCGCAGGTTTCCGCCCGAAAGCTCGCGCTTGGCCTGCTCGTAGTCGTTGAATACCTTTTGAATGGCCTTGACGCGCTTGGCGAGCAGATCGGGCTCTTCAAGCACAAGGTCGATGAGCCCATCGAGCTCCTCTTTCATAACGTCGATATCCTCGGGGGGAACGCCCGCGTTAGGACCGGCAGAGATGGTCTGCTCAAGCTCCTCGATCTTGGACGAGATATGTTGGAGCTTCTTCATCAGGGGTTGAATCTTGCTGGTTCGCAATGACAGCTCTTCAAGCAGTTTCGCCGCACGACGACGACGACGCCAAAGGTTGCGAAGACACACGCGACGCCTGATTTCAGACGTTTTGGAGTCTTTGCTCTCCTGCCAGTCACGCTTGTCAAGCTCGATGAGCTTGGCGACCGTCCCAAGGTTGGCGGGCATGCGATCTGTGATGGTCTCCTTCGAGAGATTCTCGGCGGTGGATATCTTCATTGTGCGATCAAACGGAAGATCACCACTGTGCACCTGCGTAAGGATTTCGGCAGCCTGCTGAATGCAGTAGTCGCTCTCCAGCACGCGCCGACGGAAGTGCATACGGGTCATCTCGATCTTCTTGGCGAGGTTGATCTCCTGTTCGCGCGTAAGCAGCGGTATCTCGCCCATCTGCGTGAGATACATGCGAACCGGATCGTCAATTCTCTTGGTCTCGCCTTCGAGTTCTTCTTCGGCGGGTTTATCACCTTTTTTTCTGTCTGACTTGGGCAGAGGCTCACGTTCCTGAGCCTCGGCCTCGTCAATCAGCTCGATGCCCATTTCGTCAAGGGTCATCAAGAGAGTGTCAAGACGATCTGGCGACACTGCTTCGTCGGGCAGATCATCGTTCATCTCCTCGTAGGTGAGGTAACCGCGTTCCTTACCCTTGGCGATAAGTTTCTTGACGCTGATATCCAAGGGGTCAGCCATGCGACGGTCTCCTGAAACTCTGCGGATTCTCAAAAGGTCTGAATCTGACAATTTTACGGATTGTCGCCCTTGGAAGTCCAGTCCCAAAGAGCGAAAGTTTCTCAATAATTTTTGGGGAAACGCCTTACGTCACGATGCGGAATCGTCCGTCCCAAACTACGCAAATTCTCGTCGGACAAATCCGTTGTCAATTCCGCCAGTTTTCGTCGTTGGCGCCGATATACAAGATACTGCACTGCGGCCCCAAGAGTTTCATCAAAATTTTCCCGGTCCAATCCTTCGGACGCCAACTCGGTCAACAACGGGGCATATTCGCTCATCTTTTCAGACGCAAGAAGCTCCTCCAGCGACCCCCGTCCGGCATGTCCCAGTCGCCATAATTCCTCGGCAATTTCCCGAAGTACGGGTTCTTTGAAGTCGCGGGGGTCTACTCTCTCTGCAGTATTATCGAACAAATCCGGACGGTTCAACAGCACCTCAAGCAGTTGCGACTCAGATTTATTCAACGAACCCAGCCTTGGGCTTTCTCTTCGGGCTCTTTGCCCGGGCTTGGGGCCTTCTCTGAGCGTACGAACCATCGCCCTCATTTTGCGGGCAAGTTCCTGCGGAGGAACACCCACCATGTGCCCGATGTGCTGGGCAAGTTGCCCGCGCCGTATCTCATCTATCGCCCCATAGGAAGCGGAGGTGGCGACCAAGCGTAGAAATTCTTCGATAATCCTGTTTCGATCCGCAAGATTACCCCCCGCACGTCGATACTGCTCCAGCATGCGGTTCCATATATACTGCATAGCATCGGGCGCCTCGGCGACAAGCCCTGTCAGGGCGTCCGCACCTTGCGACAGCACGAAGTCACAGGGGTCTTTACCATCACCAACGGTGGCAACTTTTACGTTAATCCGTTGTGCCATAAAGATTTCCAACGCGCGGTCGGTTGCCGACGCCCCTGCGGCGTCAGCGTCGAAGACAAGCACCACGTTTGTGGCGTATCTCGACAGCAAACGTACATGCCGTTCAGTCAGTGCCGTGCCCAACGTGGCGACGACATTGTTCACCCCGAATTGAAGCGGCATAAGGGCGTCAAGATATCCCTCCACCACGATGGCTGTGTCGCTCGAAACGATTCCCTGGCGAGACCAGTTGAGTGCGTAGAGGTTCGAGGACTTATCGAACAGCGGACTTTCGGAGCTATTGAGGTACTTCGCCTTCTGGTCAGGATCAAGCGCCCTTCCACCAAAGGCGATAGTCCGGCCGTCCACGTCGAATATGGGAAACATCAGGCGATTTCTGAACCTGTCATAGCAACCAGACCCGCCTGGACGTCGAATCGCGAGCCCCGCAGCCACCATAACCGCCTCGGATATGCCCTTCTTCCAGGCGGCCTGCAGAAGCGAATCCCACTGTTTGGGGGCGCATCCCAACTCAAATCTGCCGATAGACTCGTCTGTGAACCCGCGCGAGCGGGCGTATTCAAGCGCATCGGCGCCCTGGGAAGTCTGCAAATTTTCGGAGTAAAACTCCCTCGCAAAGGCGTTCGCCTTCAGTAGATCCGCCTTACCAGGCCCCGATGCGGCGGGTTGTCCCGCAGAAGTTGGTATGGGAATGTGCGCACGCTCCGCCAATGCCTCGACAGCCTCGACGAAACCAAGCCTGTCGTAAAGCTCGACGAACTTGATAACCCCCCCGCCGGTCCCGCACACGAAGCAATAGAAAAATTGTTTCGCCGGAACAACATGCATCGAGGGCTTGTGATCCTCATGAAACGGGCACAGGCCCACGAATTCCTTACCCGCCCGTTTGAGGGCAACGTACTTCGAAACCAGGTCGACAATATCGGTGGCCTGAACCACCTGCTGGATGAATTGCTCCGAAAACCTTGGCAATGCGGGACTCCTGATTCTACCAGATTACCAGAATTCCGGCGTTTTTGAAGCATGGCTTTTAAAACATCCCCGTCCGCGGCGTTTTTGTGCTCATCTTTACAGCATTGACGCACCCAGCGCGGGGGCGGTAGCATAAGCTAGTCATTTTGATTCAGGAGAATGTTGTGAGTCAACTAGAAGAAACAGTTGCAAAGATGAAATTTGACGACAAGGGCCTGATGCCCGCGGTGATAGTGGCCGCCCAGACGAAGCAGGTCTTGATGGTCGCTTACATGAACGCCGCCTCGATTGTCGACACGGTAAAAACGGGCAAAACGCATTTCTGGTCTCGCAGCAGACAGAAGTATTGGATGAAAGGCGAATCGTCCGGCCACACTCAACAGGTTAAGACAATTTATACCGATTGCGACCTTGACACGCTGGTCATCGAGGTCGAGCAGATCGGCGCCGCTTGCCACATGGGCTATTATTCGTGCTTCTTCCGCAAGCTTACGCCCGAGGGCACGTGGAGTGTCTGTGCCGAACAAGTGGTAGACCCCGACCAGGTTTACAAGAAAAAGTAATCATCGGGCCAAGTCACCGGCCCTGGGCGACTAAACCATGATGCTCAGTGGGCGAAGCGAAAAACTGACAGGTTGGCGTCAGCACCAATCAACGGTGACAACAGTGCTTGATGTCGTGCTTGGCGTATTCACGCTTGCGGCGGTGGCGTCGCTCATTCTTGAGCATGGATGGTACGAGGGCCAGCACCCGGTCGATCGCGGACTTCTGCACATTGCCAATGTGGTAATTGTGCTGGTGTTTGTGGCCGACAGATTCCTTCGCCTGGGGCTTTCACGGGATCGCACCAGGTACGTACGTGAGAACTGGATCGATTTTCTGCTGATGGCATTGGCGCTGATCGCCTGCGTGATACTTCAGCGTCTTGCGGGTCAACCAATCGGTCCGCAGGGGCAGGTTCTACCCCCCGCCACCACCTTGTGCTCGTTGGTTCTTCAGTTGTACATGCTGGCGGTTGTGCTTCTCAGGGCGATGACGCTGAACCTGCACCTGACGGAGAGCGGAATCCATCCGACATGGATGCTCATAGCAAGCTTCGCCACTTTGTGCCTGATTGGTTCGGGTCTGCTTATGCTTCCTGTCGCCACTCCCGAGCCTGCTTCGGTTCACTATCTGAAGTTGGATTATCCGGAGGCATTGTTCACCTCGGTCAGCGCGACATGCGTTACCGGCCTTGTGATGCGTGACGTGGGGCTTGAGTTTTCCCGGTTCGGTCAGACGGTCATCATGGCGCTGTTTCAGCTTGGCGGGTTGGGGATCATGCTTTTCGGCACGGTGCTGGCGACTTTCGCGGGCAGGTCGCTTACATTCCGCGGATCACGCGCAATGGCAGCGATGGTGATGGACGAGAGCTACGGCCACATGGCGTCGGCGGCAAGATTCATCGTCATCACGACATTGACGATAGAAGCCATTGGCGCGGCGTTTCTGTATCCCATGTTCCTTGGCGCACCGGGAATCACCGGTCAGCCCAACACCGCCATCCAAGCGGCGTGGATGAGCATATTCCACAGCATCTCCAGCTTCTGCAACGCGGGCTTTTCGCTGTACGGGGGCAACATGTTCACCGGGGTGAACCAGCATGGCTGGTCGGAGCCTTTGCGAAATCACTGGCAGGTCATGGGAATAATTGCCCCTTTGATCGTGCTTGGCGGGTTGGGGTTCCCCGTGCTGAGCGATTGCGCCCAGTGGGTTCGCAGGAGGCTGTTTGGCGTCAAGACGACTGTGGGCATTTTCGATGACAGCGTGCCTACCCGCTACAGGTTATCGCTGCACACCAGGCTGGTCCTGTGGACGACAATCCTGCTGATACCGCTAGGGGCGGCGGGGCTGATACTTGTAGAAACGAATCCCGGCCCCGGCGGCGCCCCGAGCGAACGCTACACGTCGCCCGAGAGGCTGAGGAATGACTGGCGCGACATGCCAACAAGCCAGCAAGTCAAGCATGCGGTGTTCCAGTCGATGGCGGCCAGAACCGCAGGGTTCAACACGATCAAGATGGATGAACTGACCGATGCGGGAAAGCTGTGGACATGCGTTCTGATGGTCATCGGCGGCAGTCCCGCAAGCACCGCGGGCGGATTGAAGACTACCACGTTCGTGCTGCTGCTGGTCATCGTCTGGAGCGTCATGCGCCGACGCGACGAAGTCGAGGTGTTCAAGCGGGCAATATCGTATGAGTTGATCCGTCGCGTCGTCACCTCGTCAGTGATGTTCCTGACGCTGGTGGGGCTGGTGACGCTGCTGCTGTCGATTGCGATGAGGCCCGGGTTCGCGTTCATCGATATCCTCTTCGAAGCGTGCAGCGCCTGCGGAACGGTCGGGCTCAGCACAGGGGTAACACCAATGTTGACGGACTTCGGAAAGTACGTTCTGATCGCAGGCATGTTTATTGGCAGGCTCGGCGTAATGACGGTGCTTCTGGCGATGGTTACAAGTGTTCGACACACCACGTACAGCTACCCGGCTGAGGGCGTGGTAATAGGATAATGAAAATGGAATCTTTTGCTATCATTGGTCTTGGACGGTTCGGATTCCGCCTGGCGACCATTCTTACCGAAGCCGGCGCCGAGGTCATCGCCATCGACAAGGATCGCGAGATCATCGAGCAGATACGCGACAAGGTGACCGTCGCCGTCTCGCTTGACAGTACAGATGAACTCGCCCTGCGCGCCCAGGGGGTGGACAAAGTTGACGTTGCCGTTGTGGGCATTGGAACCGCCTTCGAAGCCAGCGCGCTGACCACCATAGTGCTCAAGCAGATCGGCGTCCCCAGGGTCATCGCAAGAGCGGCGACCGGAATTCGCGGCGAAATTCTATCGCGCATCGGCGCCGACGACATTGTCAATCCTGAGCGGGAATCCGCACAGAGATGGGGCAGCAGGCTTCTGGCGCCGGCGATACTGCAGCAGATCGAGCTTGCCGAAGGCCACAGCCTCGCGCAGGTTCCAGCACCGTCCGCATTCTACAACAAGACGCTGGCGCAGCTCGACATACGCAGGAAATATCAGGTTAACGTCGTCGCCATCCGCAGACCCGCCACCGCGGACGAACCGGGCAAACAACCCGAGGTTGTCATCTCCGTTCCCCTGCCGGACACGGTCATCCTGCCCAAGGACATTCTGCTGCTCATGGGCTCGAACGAGTCGATCAAAGACTTCCCCGCAGGTTAGTTCTGACGAACAATGCTGGAGCCCGGGCAGCGCTGAGCATCCGCGCCACCCGGGCTCTCGTTTTATCCTGGCGGATTATGTTCAGCTTTTAAACCAGTAATCAGGCAGCACGGGCTTCTGAGCCTGGAGAAAATCCTCGATCATTGCCCTGCTATCGGCAAGGCTGTTGCTGAGCGGATCGATGCAGAACGCGTGGTAGAGCATATCGCGGTCGCCTGTGGCTGCCGCCCGCGCGGTGAGTTCGTGGGTGTCAAGCACCTGCTGACACAGGCCTCGAACGCCAACGGGCATAGGATCTATCCGCCTGGGCATGATGGCGTTGGCGCTCACGTCGCATAGAAGTTCCATGAAGCAATCGTCGGGCATGTTGCTGACGGCCCCGTTGTTAGTCGTGTTCACATAGAACGGCTTGCCAGTATTTCCAACTATCGCCTCGATGATGTCGGTGGCGTGATCAGGCTTGTGCGCCGCATAGAACTCGTCCATCGTCTTGACACCATAGTTGTATCCATCCACCTCGTTCCACATGTCAAAATGACGCAGATACCTGTCGCCCGTCTCCCAGATCGACAGGGGGGAAATCTTCTCTTCAAGCTTGCCCAACCCCTGCCAGAATCGCACATACTCCTTCGTGTGGGCGGTGCACATGGGAAGCACGCCAAAGGCCTTGAAAAGCGCGTAGGTGATCCTGTCGTTGTGCAGGGCCTTGGCGCCCACGTCCCCACCCTCGACCTCCTTTTGACCCCTGAGGCGAACCGTCTCAGCGATTCTTTCTGTGACGTCCTGGCCTTTGTACTGGGCCTTCACCAGCCAGGTGAAGTGGTTGGGCCCGGCGACCTGCATGTCGAAGTCGCGGTCGATCTGATCGTTAAAGTCTTCGATCTTTTCGATGATTCCCGCACGCATGGCATAGTATTTCTTCACGTGAGGCATGTGCAGGCCATCGCACAGTGCAAACGATTTGAGCTTGGGGGCAAAGATCCTCAGCCCCACGCCATTGGCGGCAGTGGGGTTGATGTAGTTGATGACCCACGCGTTGGGGCAAAGCTCCTCGATGTCCTTGCAGCATTCCAGAATGACCGGGAACTCACGCAACGTTCTCATTATGCCACCCGGGCCGATGGTGTCGCCGCTGCACATGCGAATGCCATACTTAAGGGCGATCCGACAGTCGATTCCCCGGTACTTGACCGATTGATCGGCAAAACTCAACACGACGAAGTCGGCATCGGCGAGCACATCTCTTCGATTGGTCGAAGACTCTATCGCCAGTTTGACCTTGCTGTGCTCGACAGCTTTCTTCGCAAGAGCGGTCATCCTCGCGAGATGCGCAGGTTCGGTATCGACCAGCGTCAACGTCCCGCCATTGAGATGCTCGCTCTTTGTCATCTGCCAGATCGCCTGGCGGCCAAAGAACAAACTCCCCGCACCGATCACGACTACCTTGGGATGCTGCACCGGAATCTCCTTCGTAAATGTTTACGGCATTACGCCTGACCACGAAATCAGTATCATTGTCTCTCGCCATAACGATAAAATACATGGAATCATTTAGCGCCAGTTGGTAAAATCTTTGCGCATGGTCGATTTGAAGACTATTCACCGGCGTGCGACCCCGCCCACTACCCGCCTGCCTTTCAAGGTGCGGACGGTAGGCAGGATCAGATCCCAGCCGTTCCACTCGACGCTTGGAACCTACCACTCGGACGCGATGATGACGGTCTGTTGCGCGGGGCGTGGCACATATCTTCACGAAGGAAACCAACAGATTGTTGAGCGGGGCATGATAGGTCTGGTGTTGCCACGAGGGGATGTGGGCCTGTTGATGAGCGACCGCGAAGACCCTTACGATCACTATTATTGCCGCTTCGGCGGATCGCTCGCCTTGAAACTCGCAGGGGACATTCAACTTGACGCCGATGGCAAGCGATTTTTCCCCTGTCCGCAATGGAGCAATGCCGCAGAAATCCTCGAAAGGATGCGCGGCGTCAGGCCCATGTCCGAGCATCGCACCGAACATTTCAACCTGCTTGACGCCATGCTGGCGGAGCTGCTGGCGATGCTAAGTGCGAGGGATCACCCCCGCGACGACCAGCACCGTCTCACGCGGGAGTCGGTATTAGAGTTCATGCGTCATAATATATCCCAGCCGGTCGACCTGGGCATGGTCGCCAGCCATTTTGGAATCTGCAAGCCCCACCTGTGCCGCGTCGCGAGAAGCCTTCTTGGCGGTACCATTCACAAGGTCTGGATGCGCATGAAAATGGAATGGGCACAGTCGCTGCTCATCCAGAGCCCCCTTTCAATCGCTGATGTCGCCAGGCGAGTGGGATTTAAGGACGCGTTCTACTTTTCCAAGGTATTCAAGGGAATGTTCGGATTATCCCCGGCTGTGTGGCGAGAGGCAAATATCCACAATCGCTGAATCCAACCGCCTGATACCGCCCTGAAGGTTTTCACACTTCCTTGCCATTGGAATATATGGTTGTTATCGTAAATGGTTTGTGCGGGGGAGAAAGAACAGCCATCGAAAGGTATTAGTATGGGCGGCTTCTTTGGAGCGGCGTCCCGCGACGATTGCATCGCGGATATATTTTACGGTACTGACTATCATTCACATCTTGGTACCCGTCGAGGTGGACTCGCAAGCCTCAACGACCAGGGGTTTTGCAGGTACATCCACAATATCGAGAATACCCAATTTCGCTCGAAGTTCGAGGAAGACATCCATCGCATGAGTGGCAACATGGGCGTGGGGGTGATAAGCGACCTGGAAGACCAACCCCTCATCATCGGTTCGCACCTTGGAATGTACGCGATAGTCACCGTGGGCGCGGTGCGTAACATCGATCAGATCGCGAGCAAGGCACTGGCGAAAGGCACTCATTTTTCAGAGATGTCGCGAGGCGGGACGAATCCGACCGAGCTGGTGGCGACCCTGATAAACCAGGGATCGAGCTTCGTGGAGGGAATTCGACTCGCACAGGATACCATCGAGGGTTCATGCTCGATGCTTCTGCTTACGAAAAATGGCATCTACGCAGCCAGGGACAAGTTCGGTAGGACACCCATCGCCATCGCCAGGGGCGAAACGTCATGGGCGGCATCGATGGAAACATGCGCGTTTCCGAACCTTGGATACGAGTTTGTGCGCCAACTGGGCCCGGGCGAAATCGTAAGAATAACCAAAGATGGAGCCGAGAAGCTCGCCGAACCACATGAGGCCATGCAGATATGTTCATTTTTGTGGGTGTATTATGGCTACCCGGCCAGCACCTACGAGGGAATCAACGTCGAGGCGGCGAGATACCGCTGCGGAGAGGTTCTCGCCAGCCGGGACGACCAGAAGGTCGACTGCGTCGCAGGAATACCCGACAGCGGCACTGGACACGCCTTGGGATACGCCAACGCCAAGTGCATTCCGTACACGCGACCGTTCGTGAAATACACACCCACCTGGCCGCGCAGCTTCATGCCCCAGCGCCAAACCGTGCGAGATCTTGTCGCAAGGATGAAGCTGATCCCCATACGAGATCTCATCCACGACAAGAGCCTGCTATTCTGCGAAGACTCCGTCGTCCGTGGAACCCAGCTCAAGGACAATATCCACAGGCTTTACGAGGCGGGCGCAAAAGAGGTTCACATGCGAACCGCCTGCCCACCTTTGATCTTCGGATGCCGGTTCCTGAACTTTTCGCGCAATCGCAGTGAAGGCGATCTTGCCGCACAGAAGGCAATCAAAAGACTTGAAGGCGACAACCCCGCGAACCCTCACGAATACGCCGACCCCCAAAGCGACAAATACCACGCGATGGTCGAGAATATCCGCGATCGGCTGAACCTCACCAGTCTCAAATACCAGCGGCTTGATGATCTGGTGAAGGCAATCGGCATGCCCAAGGAAAAACTCTGCACCTACTGTTTCGACGGCGCCTGCACGGGATGCGGCAACACCTGCTCGCTGAAGTGAACCTTGTGAGAATTGCGTGTGCTCGAAAGAAACGCCTCGGAATGTTCGCCGACGTGTAACACGTAAACTATTCGCGGGGGCCTGGCATGCTTTCGCACGCGGGCGGCTCGACAAGATCGGCTCGTGAGCGCTGATCGATGGAGTACACCGTCAAGCCACGGTAGCTTTCGCCGCCATCCCCTCCAAACATGCTCGCCAGGTATCCCGCCCCCACGCACACCAACAAGCCCATCGCGCCCCAGAGAATTTTGGGAACAGGAAACAACTCGCCAAGCGCCACGCATATCACAATCACCGCGGCACTGGTGACAAACCCGACAACCGCGCCCCACCGTCTGCAACGCTTGGTAAACATGCCAAGCACGAACATTCCCGCCAATGGGCCTACAAACATGCCAAGCATTCCCATGAAAAACATGTAGATAGATTGAATATTTGCGTTAGCCATGATGACTGCCATCACCGTCCCGATCATGCCCGTGACAATCACAATAACCCTCGCGAAGATGAGCATGTATTTTTCGTCGACAAGATTGAATCGCTTGACGAAATCGGTTGTCACCGCAGCCGAGATCGAGTTCACACCGCTGTCGACGCTACTCATGGCCGCTGCAAAGATGCCCGCAATCAACAGCCCCGACAAACCCGCGGGAAGCTGCTCTACTATGAAAACTGCAAATACCTTGTTGGAATCCGCGGGCGCAAGCTCGGGATGCTGAGCGTAAAATGCCCACAAGGAAGTGCCCAGCATGAAAAACAACACAGCCGTGGGAATGCCTCCAAGTGCGCTCGTCCAGATCGCCGCCTTCGACTGGCGTACCGTCGGTGTACACATGTACCTTTGAACCAACTGCTGATCAGTTGTGTACACGGCAAAGTTGTTGACCGCCGCCCCTATCGCCAACACCCACATCGCACTGGCGGACATCTGCCACGACCAGTTGAACGCCTGGAATTTACCCTCTGCCAAGCCACTTGACATGACCGCCCCGACGCCTCCTTCAATGCTGGCGAAAATGACCACCAGGCTAGCTACCGCACCGCCCGTCAATACCACCACCTGTATGACATCGGTC
>CAZWAT010000029.1:0-20070 GCA_964632015.1 uncultured Planctomycetaceae bacterium | reverse complement strand
GTGGTGACTGCGCTTCACAGTTACAGGATTACCCCCGGCGACAGGGTGCTCGTTCTAGGCGCGGGCTTCATGGGCCTGCTAAACGTGCAGGGACTGGCGAAGCATCCCCTTGCCGACTTGGTCGTGACAGACCTTAAGCCCCATAATCTCGAATTAGCAGAGCAATTCGGCGCAACCGAGACCATTCAGGTTCAGACGCCCGAGGGCGACGCGAGGCTTGAGGAACTCAAGCACCAGCCTTTCGATCTGGTGATAGAATCTTCGGCATCCAGCGATGTGTTGCTCGATGCGGCTGACCTTACCAGACCCGGCGGAAGATTGTCGATCTTCGCATGGCATCGCAAGCCCAGGAAGATCGACATGGGCACTTGGCACATCAAGGGGCTGACGGTGTTGAATTCCGCGCCGTGCATCGGTACCGATCACAACATCAACAGCTTTCAGAGGGCGATAAGTTTGCTCGAACGCGGCGTATTCGACCTGCGCCAGCTCGTTACGCACCGCCACCATGTCACGGACGTGCAGGCGGCGCTTGAGCTGTCAGTCGATCGGCCTGACGATTATATAAAGGGCGCGTTGCTGTTCTAGCGATTACAGGTCTCTGCCTACAGCCTGCGCGATTCGTCTCAACGGGTTCATAAGCTGCCGCAGGTCGGATGGGGTGATCGACTGGGCACCATCGCTGACTGCCCGCTGGGGGTCAGGGTGACACTCGATGATCAGCCCATCCGCCCCTGCAGCCACCGACGCCTTGCACATTGCCGGCACAAGATGAGCATGCCCCGTACCGTGGGACGGATCGACCACCACGGGAAGGTGCGTGCGCTCCTTGAGTTCGGGCACAGAGGCAAGAGGAAGAGTGTTCCGGACGTAGTCCTCGTATGTTCGAATGCCCCTTTCGCACATGATCACGTTTGGATTACCCGCATTGATGATGTACTCGGCGGCGAGCAGCCATTCTTCAAGCTTCGAGCATAACCCTCGCTTAAGCAGCACGGGCTTGCTCTGCTTGCCTATCGCCTCAAGAAGCGGGTAATGCTGCATGTTTCTGGCGCCGATCTGAAGCACATCGCTGTAGGCTGCACAGACTTCGACCTGCTCTATGCCGATGACCTCGGTGACAATCGCCAAGCCTGTTTTTTCCCTCGCCTCGGCAAGCAGTTCCAGGCCCTTTTCGCCCAACCCCTGGAACGCATACGGGCTGGTGCGTGGTTTGAACGCGCCTCCTCGCAGGGCGACGCATCCGGCGTCGGCGACGGCTTCGGCGGTGCGAAGAATCTGGTCTCGGCTTTCGACGGCACATGGTCCGGCGATGAGTGCGACCCTGGTTCCACCGATTACCGGCCCGCCGGGCATAAGCGGAATCGCCGTCCTGGTCTTGCGCACTTCCCTGCTGGCCATCTTGTACGGAGCGAGAATCGGCACAATTCGTTCGACCATTGGCGCGTTTTCCAACGCGGACTTGTCCACTCCGCGTTTGTCGCCTATACAGGCGATTACTGTTCTATCTGTCCCCATGATGGTGTGCTCCTTCAGGCCGTATTCGCGAACAAGTGCGGCGACATGCTCTATGTTCTGTGTAGTTGCACCTGGTTTCATTACGACAATCATTAAAAAGCTCCTGGAATAGGAAGAGGGTTTACGGGTTCAAGCGACGAATTAGGGAAGGGTCGGCCGCCGCTTTACCAGCGGTACCAATAAGCGTAAAGGCGGGTCTGGACGGCGACCGAAACTGGAGCAAAACCCCGGAGTGAAACCCGCGTGTCACGCAAGGTCTTCACCCGCTGCATCTCCTGGTTGTTCCGATTGTTGTCCATTGAATATTCCGTGTCGAGCATTCGAAGGAAACCCGACATCGATGCAATTCTACACGACAATGTCTATCGCGACAAGGGCAATTTTGCAAATGCCCAAACCATACAAGTCTATACTTTCAGGCGTCGCAGAAGACCGGCGTTGAACGCGACAATGACCGTACTGGCGGACATAAGGATGGCTCCAACGGCCGGTGCAAGAAGAATGCCTGCCCATGCAAGTACACCGGCAGCAAGCGGAATGGCAAGGATGTTGTAACCGGCGGCCCACCAGAGGTTTTGAATCATTTTGCGATAACTCGCCCTGCTCAACTCGATAATTCTGGACACGTCGCGTGGATCGCTGCGAACGAGCACAATGTCTCCCGCCTCCACGGCGACGTCGGTTCCCGCGCCAATCGCCATGCCCACATCAGCCTGTACGAGCGCCGGCGCATCGTTGACTCCATCCCCCACCATCGCGACTCGCTTACCCTGCGCCTGAAGATGCTGGATTTGTCGGGATTTTTCCTCCGGCAGCACTTGTGCAAAGACCTTGTCTATGCCCAACTCCCGCGCCACGCCATCTGCGACTATTTGCGAATCACCAGTTATCATCGCAACTTCGATTCCCATTTCGTGCAGGCGTTGCACCGCCATATGCGACTCGGGCCGAATGGCGTCAGCAATGGCAAAGGCCGCCGATACCTTACCGTCGATCACCAGGTATATTGCCGAGGCCCCGCCTTCACCAAATTGCTTCCAAGCGGACAAGAGCATTCCGGGCGTTTCAACATCCAGCTTCTTGAGCAACATCGCCCCGCCCACCTGTACTTCATGCGACTCGACCATCGCGCTAATACCAACGCCCGCAGTTGATTGAAAGTTCAGGGCCTTGGGTAATTCCAGGTTCTTTTCCCGCGCGGTTTTGACAATCGCCTGTGCAATGGGGTGCTCTGAATCCATCTCAGCCGAGGCGGCGAATTTCAGCGCATCCTCCGAAGACACGTTATGTGTGACGATCTCCACAACACGATGCTCCGCGAGGGTAAGCGTGCCTGTTTTGTCGAAGACGACCACATCAAGATTCCTCGCCTCCTCCAGTCCTCGACGATCACGCACCAGCAGTCCGCTTCTGGCAGCCAGTGTCGTGGAAACAGCAATGACCAGCGGTATCGCCAACCCCAGCGCATGCGGGCAGGCGATGACAAGCACAGTCACTGCCCTTGTGATGGTAAAGCCGACCTGCGCCCCCACCGCCAGCCAGGCGATAACGGTCGCCACACCCGCGACGATGGCGACGATGGTAAGCGCAAAGGCCGCCCGATCAGCAAGCGATTGAGCACGGGATCGCGATGTCTGCGCCTGCTCAACCAGGCGCATGATCCCTGCAAGGGCGGTCTGCTCACCTGTCGCCAGCACTCGAACCCTCAGTGAGCCCGAGCCGTTGATCGTACCAGCTATCACCTTGTCGCCTTCGTTCTTCTCGACGTGCCTTGATTCTCCGGTAATCATTGACTCGTTGACCGCGCTGTGCCCCTGAATAACCACCGCATCGGCGGGAATAGCCCACCCCGGACGAACAAGCAGCAAATCGTCCTCCATTAGTTCACCAATGGGAACTTCGCGCATTTGTTCGTCGTCAACGATCTTGATCGCCGTATCGGGCAAGAGCTTGGCAAGTTCCTTCAGGGCACCGCGGGCCTGAAAGACCGAACGCATTTCTATCCAGTGCCCAAGAAGCATCACAGTCACCAGGGTGGACAATTCCCACCACAGCGCCTGACCGGTGAATCCGAACGTCACCGCGAGGCTGTAGATGAACGCGACGATGATCGCCAGCGCGATAAGCGTCATCATGCCCGCAAGACGAGAAGATAACTCGTGCCACGCCCCCTTGATGAACACCCACCCGCCGTACAAAAATATCACTGTCCCAAGCACTGGTGGAATCAGCGGCGAACCGGGAAACCGCGGGGCTGCATAACCGAACCAACGTTGAATATCGGCCGTCCAGATCAACGTGGGAATTGTCAGCGCAAAACATACCCAGAATCTGTTTCGAAACATCTCGACACTGTGACCCGCATGGGCGTCGCCGTGTTTGTGGTCATGTTCGTCATGAATGTGCTGTTCGGTGGCGTGCTCGCCGGAATGCTGGGTCTGATGATGTCCGTTATGCCTCATTTGAGCCATGTTCAGTACCTCTGGGTACTTGAAGTATATACCCAGCAGGCATTTCCGGACCGATGGCGGCTCGATTGAAGCATACTTAACTTGCCCATTGGAGCGTTTTGGCGATATAGTATGTCCCGGATGTGTGAATTACCCCGTCGTGCCGACATGGACACCGACGGTGCTTTAAATCTCGAAAGGATCTTCAATGAACGTATACCAGGGTGGACTTCAGGCTCCGGCGAAGGCGAAGTTCGCGATAGCGATCAGCCGGTTCAATGAGTTCGTTACAAGTAAGCTTCTGGGTGGCGCTCTGGATGCACTCAAAAGGCATGGCGTAGACGAAGAGAACATCGACGTGGTTTGGGCTCCGGGTAGCTTCGAGCTGCCCCTGCTTGCGCAGAAGCTCGCCGGTGGCGGCACATATTCAGCCGTCATCTGCCTGGGCGCGGTTATCCGCGGCGGGACAGACCATTACCAGTACGTCGCCTCCGAAGTCGCCAAGGGCGTCGCGCTTGCGGGAATAAATACCGGCGTGCCCTGCATCTTCGGCGTACTTACTTGTGATACACTTGAGCAGGCTATCGAACGCAGCGGCGCCAAGAGTGGCAACAAGGGTTCCGACGCCGCCAGTGCCGCTATCGAGATGATCAACCTTTTTGAGCAATTGCCGTAGTAGCCGCCCAAGTGAATCAGAATCATAGATCAAGAAGACTGGCGTTGCAGGGTCTGTGCTGCCTTGATGTTCAGGGACTGAAGGTGCGCGATCTGGTCGATAATTTCATCGACGATTCGCAGGAATCCCCGGCCGTGATCTCGGCAGCGAAGGACATGCTGCGGAATGTTCTGGCGGAAACGAAACATGCGGACGAATTACTCGCCCGCCATGCCCGGCACTGGGAGCTTTCGCGACTCGCAATGGTCGATCGCAACATCCTTCGGCTTAGCGTTTACGAGTTGCGAATGTCGACGGTTCCGACCAAGGTGATCATCTCCGAGGCGCTCAAGCTGGCGCAGGAATTCTCCTCCGCCGAAAGCCCCAGGTTCGTCAACGGCGTACTGGACGCGGTGGCCAAGGAGATCAGAGGAAAAACCGACTAATCCACCAAGTTGTGGGGATCATACAAGATGGCGTTTTTCAGAAAGACAATAGACAAGATCGCCTCGGGGCTCGTGAAGACCAAGGAGAAATTCCTTGGCGGGCTCACGAGCCTGCTCGGAGGAAAAAAACTCGACGAGGATCTTCTCGACGAGCTTGAAGAGAAGCTCATAGAGGCCGACATGGGCGTTGCAACCGCCATGAAGATTCGAGATGATCTTCAGCAGGCATACTCCGAGAAAAAAATCACGCGCGGCGAAGAGGTCATCGACTTTCTCAAGCAGGAGCTTAAAAGCTACTGGCCCCAGGCGGACAGGTCGATTCGTTTCGCCGCATCCGGAACGACTGTAATTCTTGTCGCGGGTATCAACGGAAGCGGAAAGACCACCAGCATCGCCAAACTCGCCTACCAGTTCAAGAACGAGGGTAAGAAGGTCGTTCTTGCCGCGGGCGACACCTTCCGGGCGGCAGCCGTCGAACAGTTGACCATATGGGCCGATCGAATCGGCGTTGATATTGTCAAGGGTAGCGGCAAAGACCCCGCAGCCGTTGTTTTTGACGCCTGCGAAGCCGCCGTTGCCAGAAAGGCCGACGTGCTTCTGATAGACACCGCGGGGCGACTGCATACGCAGGATCACCTCATGCGCGAGCTGACGAAGGTTCGCAACGTTGTCGCCAAGAAGATCCCCGACGCGCCACACGAGGTGCTTCTGGTTCTCGACGCCACCACTGGTCAGAACGCCATCAACCAGGCAAAGGCGTTCATGAAGGCGATTGACGTTACAGGAATCATGCTGGCGAAACTCGATGGTACGGCCAAGGGCGGCATAGTGGTGGCCATTCGCAATGATGTAAATCTGCCCGTGAAATTCATCGGACTGGGCGAGGGATACGAAGACATTGAACCGTTCGACCCCGAGCAGTTCGTCGAGGCCCTTTTCGCCTGATATGGTTTATCGCATCTCGGGGGGAAGATGCTCCGCCGCCTCGGGTGGCATCTGTCCGCGGAACGTCTCGCGATATCGCCCGAACACGCCGCGAAGGCTCCGCTGGCAGAATTCGCACAGTTCGGCAACTTCGCCATCAACGCCCATGTTCACGAGCTGCTCGATCTTGGTCTGCAGGGCGGCCTCGTCGTCGAACAGTTCCCCAAGAGCGCGGCGAAGCTCTTTCTCGGCCAGCGGGTCCAGCCCGGCGGCTTTAATTCCCTCTTCATGAATGCCATGCACCGCGGGCGGGGCGTGGTCAAAATCTTCACTGTGGAAGTTCACATACGGCGGGACATCTCGCCTGACAGGCGTGCGAGGTCCTATGTGCGAGTGCTTTCCGATGGTGGTGAAATGGTGACAGCCGGCAAGACTCTCGATGACCGCCCCGCTCTGAACGCGCACGTGACCGGCAAGCAGAACCTTTTCACCCAGAAACGTGTCGTCATCCACGTAACAATCGTGTGCGATGTGACAACCGGGCTGAAAAACATTGTCATTGCCGATCCGCGTGAGGCTTCCGCCGAACTCCGTACCAATATGCGCGGTCACCTTTCTACCAAACCTGTTTCGATGACCTATGACAAGCAGTGTTCTACCGCCGCGATATTTCAGATCCTGCGGCTGGAACCCCAGCACGCATCCCTCTGCAAAAACGTTCTGCGACCCTATTGTCACATGCCCCATGATGGAACATCGACGGTGCAGAAAGGTGCCCGGGCCTATTGTGACCTGCGGGCCTATGACACAATATTCGGATATGCTCGCGTCGGGCGCGACGCGGGCAGACGGGGCTACTTCCCGCATAACCGTCACATCGGTCATAGTTTGCCTTCCCCGGCCTCGATCGCGTCTATGAGCCTGCGAATGTGAGGGTTGAGTTTGTCCTTCTCGCCGACCATCCTTGCGATTACCTGTTTGTTTATCCGCTCCGCCTGGCCGTTGAAAATCTCTCTGAAGGCGTCCTTGAGGGCGTGAATGTCGTCATCGCTGAAACCGCACCGCTTGAGATTCTGCGTGTTCACGCCGCGGACTCGATACGGAAAGCCCAGCAGCATCGCAAAGGGCGGCGCGTCGCTGTCTATTACGGCGAAACCGGCGATGAAACTGTACGCCCCCACACGCATAGATGGTTCCACCGTTATGAACCCGCTGGTTCGAACGTAGTCCTCGACAGCCGCGCCTTGTGAAATATGCGTGCAGTTGGCGAATATGCAGTGATCACCTACGGTCGCTCCCCCACCGACGTGGCTGTCAATCATCACCAGGTTGTCGCTGCCCATACGCGTGGGCTTGTCTCGACCTCCGTAGATGGCGACGTGCTCACGAATGAAATTATCCTCGCCTATCACGCATTGCACGTTGTCGTCACCACCGTCCTCGGCAGCGCCCACCACGGCCAGCGGAAAGACATGGTTCCTTGGTCCCAGCACGGTTCTACCGGTGATGGAAACATTATTCTCGATTATGCATCCTTCAGACAGAACAACGTTCGAGCCAATATAGCTGAAGCTTCCCACAACCACATCTGGGGCAAGTTGGGCGCCTTGAGCTATTTTCGCTTGGGGTGATATGTTCGCCATTGGCAGATTCGCTCGCTATACCGGCTCGTCATCAACAAGCATGAATTTTATTTCTGCTTCAGCCGCAACATCCGGGCCCACGTACGCCTTGCATCGGCAATGCCCGGTGCGGGTTCTTACGTGCATGCTCTCCGCCTCGAGAATCAACTGGTCGCCAGGCCTGACCGGGCGACGCATCTTGACGCGGTCCATGCTCAACAGCACCGCAATCTTACCGGTATGCTCAAGTCTTCTACTGAGCAGAATGCCGGAAAGCTGCGCCATAGCCTCCAGAATCATCACACCGGGCATAATGGGAAGACCCGGATAATGTCCCTGGAAGAAAGGTTCGTTCATCGTGACGTTCTTTACGCCCACCGCACGCCTGTCGCCATCGATTTCCAGCACCCTGTCAACCATAAGGAAGGGGTAACGATGCTTGAGAATCCGCATGATCTTGCGGATGTCCAGCACCGGTTCGCCGATGTTGTTGCCTCGTCCGCCGCGGGCGATGACCTCAAGCAGCTTGCGGACAAGGGCATGATTCAGCTCATGACCGCTCTTGCAGGCGACTATCCGACCCCTAAGACGCTTGCCCAGAAGCGAAATGTCGCCCACCAGGTCGCACACCTTGTGCCGCACGTGCTCATCCGGAAAACGCAGATCGTTCTCAACCGGACCCGATGAACCCATCACAAGAAGGTCTTTGGTTGTCAGGTGCTTACCCATGCCTTGTGCCTGGGCCTCGCGGGCTTCAGATTCCAGCATGAACGTTCGAGCGGGGGCAAGCTGGGTGACAAAGTCTTCCTTGTCCAGCCGGAATACCAGCATCTGCCTGCCGATGCTCGGAGATCGCTGATCGTCAAGCTCGTAGAGAATTTCGAGGCAGTCCTTGGGACCCGGAAGGGCAGCGAGCATCGCATCTCCGTTGGAGACGGCGACAGGTTCGGTGACGACATACTCCGAGCTGGGCGCGTCGAGTTCTTTCAGGCCCGCCTCCTCAACCATCTTGACGAACGGAAGCGGCGAACCGTCAAGCGATGGCGTTTCGGAGGCGTCCATCTCGATGCTCAGATTGTCTATTCCGCATCCCCAGATCGCTGCGAGAACGTGTTCGACGGTCTCTGCGACGGCGCTGCCGTTCATCAGGCTGGTGCGCCTGGGGTTCTTTACCACATTCGCCACGCGCACAGGAATTCGCACGGGGGTCTCTAGATCGCTTCGAACAAACGCCAAGCCCGAATCGGCGGGAGCAGGCATAAAACGCATATTGCACTGGGTTCCACCGAACAGACCCGGGCCTGTAAGCGATACAGGATTAGCTATTGTCTTTTGACGACTCAAGTGCCGCAAGCCTCGCTTCCAGATCCCGAACCCGCTTGAGCAGGTCGGGAAGTTTCATCGTCGCCTGAGTAACCCTCATCATGTCACGTACCGGTCCGGCAGGGATGCCGGCGACGATCTGACCTTCGGGAATATCTCCCGCCACAGCCGCATAGGCGGCTATCTGCACATTTGAACCGATCTTCACGTTGTCTCTGATACCCGCACTACCCATGACAATCACATAATCGCCCAGTCGGGCGGAACTGGCAATTCCTACCATCGCGGCCAGTATGCACCCGCGACCAATCCTAACATTATGGGCGACCTGCACAAGATTATCTATCTTTGTGCCTTCTCCAATGCGGGTACTGCCGAACTTGGCTCTGTCAACGCAACTGCAAGCGCCTATCTCGACGTCGTCCTCTATCACAACGTTCCCGGCGTGGGGAATCTTGTGATGAACGCCACCAGCGGCGAAATACCCAAAGCCGTCATAACCGATGACGCTGTTTGGGCCGATGCGAACGCGACTTCCTATCACGCAGTCACGACGAATCGTCACGCCGCTGCCGATGACCGAGTCCGAACCAATGCTGACGCCGCGCTCGATGTGCGCGCCGGGCAAAATGCTCACGCCCTCAGCAACACACGCCTGCGCCCCAATCACCGCACCCGAACCTATCCGCGCGGAGGAATCGATCTTTGCACAAGGATCCACCACCGCCGACGGGTGAACACCAACGTCGGGCAGATCCTCCTGGGGAGTAAGCTTGCCCAAAAGTGTCGCCATTGCGGATGGAACGTCGTCAACCCGTACCAGGGTCATGGGCGCGGATGCGGGATGCTCACCGACAATCGCCGCCGACGCCTTGCACCTGGCGAGTTTACCTGCCCATTTCTCGTCAATCGCAAAGGTAAGCTGACCCGCGTGAGCGGACTCAAGCGGGGCAATACCTTCAAGAACGATGCTTCCATCGCCCTCGACCTTCGCGCCGATCAAATCGGCGATATTCTGTACTGTAAGTTCCTGAATCATCAAGTCCGGCCATGATAATAACCGCCGGGCGCCGGGGCAACCACCGGTTGTGCAAAAGTCAGTTCTTTGTAAGCTGCTTGAGCACATCCTCGGTAATATCCACCTGCTCGTCCATCCACAAAACGCTTCTGGTTTCGATCACCGCTCCAAGCTCTTGCGAAGATGCGGTTTCGGGCAGGTTTCTGTCGAACGACAGAACGGCACTGAACCCGCGTTCCTTGGCGACCTCGCCCGCCGCCACCGAGATTTCTTCATACAACTGGCGTGTGATGCGATGATGCTCGTGCATGAGCAGACCGTTCTGGTACTTCAACCAGACTTCTCGGTCGATGTTGAGCTTCTGCATCTCGGCAAATCGACGCTCCCACTCCTTGCCTCCCCTCCTGAGTTGACCAAGCTCGCTCTCGATGTTCTCTATGGCGTCCCTGCGACGATTATCTTCCATCTCGACTTCGCCGCGCCGCTTCTGAAGATCCATGTACAAATCCCGAGCTTTGGGATAGTTGGCGAGCACTTCTTTCACATCGCACAAGGCAATATCGCTGTCCTTTGACTTCTGAGCCTCCTGGGCGACCGCATGCGAAACCAACACCATCATTGAAACTGCCACACAAGCCCCAACGCATAGAAGAGCAACGCCTGATTTTCTCATGGTTTACCTCGTATCCTGGAGCGGCGACTTGCCGCAAGGGCACACCCCTTCCTCGGCTGTCGTCTATGACGACAAAGATTAACACGCAAATGGCCAAAAGTCCAGCCGCTGAACCCTGGTCAACCACCCGCAAGCCCTGAGGTTGCATTACGCTCAAATGTATTTGACCAACACCTCGGCAAGCTTCTGTGCCTGTCGCCACATGCCAAGATCGTTGTGATGCACGTCGTCCACGACGCCTTCCCAGTCAAGGCCCAGCATTCCCTCGCTTGGGACGAAAGTAAGCACGTCCTTCATATCCTGTGCCTGAAGCTGTTTGACGAGAAGACGTACGGCTGCGCCTTTTTTGGTAGGGCAGATATTTTTAAAGCAGGTGTCCTCAATCACCACGATGGGCACGTCGGGCCTGCCGGCGTGAAGCCGCTGAACGAACGGCACGAATCGCTGGGCGATAAGGTCAGCATTCATGTTTGCCAGGTTGTCCAGGACAAACAACCTTGCATCCAACTCTACAAGCAGGTCAGCCAGTTCTATCTCCATCTTTCCACTGCCTGAAAAGCCCAGGTTCACAAACGGCACGTCAAGCTGACGACACAGAATCGACACCCCCGCCATGCCAGGTCGCGATGCGCAAGCGCCTTGTGTAATCGACGTTCCATAAAATACCACCGGCAGACCCGGAATATCCTCGGGCCTGATGGGTTCTATCGCCTCCCCTGCCGGGATGCCTATCTGAAGGCTGGTAAGTCCATTGTAAAGAGGCAGATATATCAGGTACTCAGCACACCGGTCGTCATCGATCTTGAACGTGTGATCGCAGGGCTTGGTTTTAGGGGATGCGTTGCCTAAATATCGCCATGGCTCACCGGGGTCTCTGCCATAAAGGTCAAGCCCGCTGACGCCGGTGGAAGGCATGTGGTGCATGGCCAAAGCATCGTTACGAGGCTGCCACCTTACATGGATATCGTCGGCGTCCGTCCTGAACCGCACGTGCATACCCGCACAATGCTTGCTGAGATTCCACACACTCTGGGGCACCAACCCGTGGGCTTTGGCGGGCAGGCGATCGTATGGGGCCTCGGTATCGCTCCACGCCTTGCCATGAACGCCAAACATATGCGCCTCGCGCCACTCTATCGCCGGATCACTCTGTGACATTTTTTGCCTCCTGCCCGGGCATGTTAAGCAACCAACCCGGCTGATACAAGATACCTCCAGCCAACCTGCCGCATGCCATTGCTGGCAATCAGGAATCCTTGACAATCCTTAATTTACAACATCTTGATATATGGGTGTCTTCTTGACACCACATCATCAGCGGGAATAATGAGTGTCACGTTTAAAACAAGGGATACCTGCCCCGTATTTCGTACCTGGCCTAGGTAAACCCCCAGAATCACCGCATATAAGGGAGATGATATGAAGGCTGCATATCGCCAGCTACTTGCGGCTGCACTGGTGGCAATGGTTGTACCGGCGGCGTTTGCGAAAGACGACGACGCCACCCCTGTCGACGCAGAACGCATGGCCATGATTGATCTGAACCTGTTGGGTAGGGCGTTTGCGATGTATTTGTCAGATCATGACGAAAAATGGCCTGAGAACCTTGAAGAACTTGCCCCCTACCACGATCGTCCCGAGGCGATGCATGAGCATGAATATCTTTATCTCAGGCCGATAAGCGCGGAATATGGTGACGATAAGAATTCGATACCAATCGTTTATGAAAAACGAGCGGCGGGCCTGTTGATCCTTCACTCGGCGGGTCACGTCACCAGCGAAAAAGATGACATCAGACCCGAAGTCAAGCCATCCAGTGTGCTGGAGTTTCACATCGTGCCCCTGAGGGTCGGGGGGGATTCAAGCTCTGAATATCTTCGTCTTCTCAAGCAAGGCCTGACGGGATATTGGTGGGTTGGTAAGGCGAAATGGTCGGGGTCGCTTCCCTATTGCATCTGGTTGCCGGTGCGCAAAAACATTCCACTGCTTGGGGGGATGTTAGCCGGTGAGCACAGAGGAAGAACCTTCCTGCTCGTGTCCAATACGCTCAACGAGGTCATGCACGCCCCTTCCAACGGCGGGCCCGCATGGGGCTTAACAAAAGTTCGCAAGCATGATGATTCCCTGGGCAGACCAACAATTGCCATTTCGCTGGACAAGGCTGGGCGTATGCTTCTTAACGATCTCAGTGGGCAATTACTGGCGGTTGTAATAGACGGCGAAATAGTGTCTGTTCTGACTTTTGAATCGGTACTCGCCCAAGAAGAGATAATCGTCGGACCGTTCAACAAGGTCGCAATTCAAGGCATGGTGGAGGGTCTGCAAACAGGCATGCCTGCCACACGGGCCGAACAGTGCGTCACCAATCCTCCCGAGACGGCGGAACATCCACCTTTATCTGTAGAATGATATATGCGTCTATCGGCGTCTGTCGCCTCTGCCCTTGCCAACCGTTCGTCCGATGGAGGCGATACGCGCCTTGACGCATAGGCTGCAATCCGCCGCCGAGTCGCTTATGCAGACCTTGGCCGGGTAGATTTCGTACATCGCTCGGTACTTCAGCGGCGTAACGTTGGGCATGATGACATTCGCCCCACGGGAAAGACCCAGCTCTCTGCCGGTGGCGTTATTGATGGTCGCCAAAGCGGTGGTACTTGGGATATTCGCCTGCGGGCATATCAGCCTCGCAAGGGCGAGCATTTTGTAGGTCATGAGTTCGGTCGCGGGAACCTGCCTGTCGGGTGGAAGCATCATCGTCTGCCGTCGCCTGCCAAGTTCGGTGTCGTCGTGCGGGATGTACGGACCCAAACCGATCATGTCTAGGTCGAGCCTGCCGAACCATTCGATATCGTTTGCGAGGTCCTCAAAGGACTGTCCCGGAAGGCCCACCATCACCCCGCTGCCAATTTCGTAACCAATGCTTCTGAGGTTTCGCAGAATGGCGAACCGGTCGCTGGTGACATTTCCCACGGCCGGATGGATCTGGTCATAAAGCCGCCTGTTCGACGTTTCGAACCGCAACAGGTATCTGTCTGCCCCTGCCAACTTCCACAGTGCCAGGTCGCGTTCATCACGTTCGCCAAGACTCAGCGTCACAGCCAGCGAGGTCTGGTGCTTGATTTGTCTGATTACGTCGGCGATCCATTCGCCGTCGAGATGAAAATCTTCACCGCTCTGAAGAACAACTGTCCCATACCCGAAGCCGCGGGCCTGTGCCGCGCAGGCGACAATTTCGGGAATGGTCATCCTGTAGCGGCCCAGCGAGTCATGAGTCACAGCCAGCCCGCAATAGAGGCAGCTTCGTCGGCAGTGGTTAGAAATCTCCACCAGCCCGCGCAGGTGGACTTCGTCACCGACATTGGCTTTTCGGGTTTCATCGGCAATTGCCCAGAGTTTGCGAAGTTTGTCTTCGTCGTCCTCTTTAAGCCACCGAAGAATGCCCTCTGGCGTAAGTGATACTGCTTTCATTTTGCTGGTTTTACCGTGATCCATCTGCCAGGTGAAGCTTTTTGGCGTCGTCTTGCGTGCGAGGCCGATTATTCCCTGCAGGTGGATGGCTCGAACAGGCGTTCGACTTCCCGCTTGAGCTCTTCAAAGCGTACAGGTTTCGCCAGCAGCACATCCGCCTTGATCCAGGATTTTTCTTCGTCGGTGACGGCGTCGAACTCGATATCGGTTTGTGCGGCGACGCCGGTGAGAATGATCACCGGCATGTCGGGGCATTCCTTCTTGATCTGGTAGCAAAGCGTGAAGCCCGAATCCATATGCTCAAGCATCACCTCGACAATCACCATGTCCACGGCGTTGGCGTCCAGGATCTCCTGCGCCTGCTGGGTGTTCTCCGCCGAGAGCACCTCATAACCCGCCTGCTCGAGGTGGGCTCGCTCGACGGCGATGAAGTCGATATCGTTATCGACAACAAGTATGGTCTTTTTCTTGTCGCTCATGTCTGATTCCAATTCCGGCGTTTGGGTCAGATGACCACATCTCGCCTGTGATAGTTAGTGTGAAGGATCTTATGTGCCAACGCGCCGTTGGGTTTCTGCAGGAACTCATGGTAGAGCCTCTGCACCGACTTGTTGGCGTGCGATACCCTGACGTTCTCGCCATGGTCGATCTTGTACAGTGCTGACATTCTGGCGGCGACGGCTTCTGTATCTGTCGAGAATGGCTGGCCACCACCGGCGATGCAGCCGCCCGGACAGGTCATCACCTCGATGAAGTGCAGATCCTTCCTTCCCGCCTTGATTTCTTCCAGCAGCCTTCTGGCGTTGCCCAGGCCACTGACCACCGCAACGCCCACTTCAAGCCCGTCGATATGCACGCGGGCTTCTTTGACGGAATCGAGCCCCCGGACCGCCTTGACTTCAAGTCGCTTGAGTTCGGTTCCCGTCAGCAGGTAATGCGCGGTTCTGATGGCCGCCTCCATGACGCCTCCGGTAGCGCCGAAGAGCTTGCCCGCCGAGCTTCGTTCGCCAAACGGCGTATCGGCCGGCTCGGGCGCGATGTTGTTCAGATCGAGCCCTCGCAGGCGGATGAATCTCGCCAGCTCCCGCGTGGTCAATACCGCGTCCACATCGGGCGTGCCCTCTTCGAGCATCTCGGGGCGCTGCGCCTCGAACTTCTTGGCGGTGCAGGGCATGACCGACACCGAATATATGTCCTTGGGATCGATGCCCTCGCGCTTGGCGAAGTATGACTTGATGACCGCGCCGAGCATCTGCTGGGGGCTCTTGCATGTTGAGAGATTCGGGATGAAGTCGGGGTGGAATTCCTCGACATACTTGATCCATCCCGGCGAGCAACTGGTGAACATCGGAAGCGCCCCGCCGGACTTGATTCGCTCGGCGAGTTCGCTGGCTTCTTCCATGATCGTCAAGTCAGCCGAGAACGCCGTGTCAAAGACGTATTGGAAGCCCAACTGCCTCAACGCACCAGTCATCGCACCGCATATGTCCTTGCCCGGCTTGATGCCGAACTCCTCCGCCAGCGTCACCGAAACCGCCGGGGCGTGCTGCACGACGACAACCTTACGCGGATCGTTCAACGCCGCAACGACTTCCTTGATGTAGCTCTGCTCACGAAGCGCGCCGGTCGGGCAGACCATCACGCATTGTCCGCAGTTGACGCAACTCGAAACGTTCAAACCCTGGTTGAACGCGGTGCCCACCTGTGTGCTCGACCCGCGGTTGATGAAGTCGATAGCCGCGACTCCCTGAACTTCTTCGCAGACCCTGACGCACCGGCCACAAAGAATGCACTTTGACTGGTCGCGGATGATCGACGGGCTCGAAGAGTCAACGTGATAGTCGTTGTGAGCGCCAATGTAGCGCCTCTGGCGCACGCCAAGTTCCTCGGCCAGTTTCTGAAGCTCGCAGTTGCGGTTTCGAACGCAGTACAGGCAGTCGTCAGGGTGATTGCTCAAGAGCAACTCGACGACGGTCTTTCTAGCGCGAACAACCCGCGGGCTGTGGGTCTTTATGACCATTCCCTCGGCGACTGGGTATGCGCAACTGGGAACGAGATTTCTTTGACCCTCGACCTCGACCACACACATCCGGCACGCCCCGGTGGGAAACAGGTTGCTCATGTAACAGAGCGTGGGAACATTTATGTTGGCCCGCTTGAGTGCCGAGAGGATCGTCTCGCCCGGCTTGGCCTGAACGAATCTGTCGTTAACGTTGATGGTTATCACTGCTGATTCCTCTAGTCTTCCAGAATTACGGCGGCGGCTGGGCATACTTCCTGGCAGGTTCCGCAACCAATACACTTGTCAGGAATGATGTAATGCGGACTCTTGGGAGCGCCCATGATCGCCTTGGTAGGACATTTCTTGGCACACAGGGTGCAACCTTTGCACAGTTGCGGGTCGATGTTGAACCGTCGCAGCTCGGTGCAGACGCCGCTGGGACAACGCCGCTCGTAGACGTGCGCTTCGTACTCGTCGCGGAACCACCTGAGCGTGCTCAGCACGGGGTTGGGCGCCGTCTGGCCTAGCCCACAGAGACTGGTGTCTCGAATGACTTCGGCGAGGCGGTTGAGATACATCACGCCCCGGAATCGCTCCAGCGCGTCAGTTCCCTTTTCGCTGCCCCTGCCCTTGGTGATTCGCACGAGCACTTCGAGCATTCTTCGCGTGCCCTCCCGGCAGGGAATACACTTACCGCAGCTTTCACGCTGGATGAAGTCCATGAAGAACTTGGCGACATCCACCATGCAGGTGTCTTCATCCATCACAACCAGCCCGCCGCTTCCCATCATCGCGCCGATGGTCTTTAGCGACTCGTAATCCACCTCGATATCGAGCTGGCTGGTGGGAATGCACCCGCCGCTGGGCCCGCCGATCTGGGCCGCCTTGAACGCCTTGCCATCAGGTACGCCCCCGCCAATGTCAAAGATGATCTGACGAACTCGCGTGCCCATCGCCACCTCGACCAGCCCCGTGCGGGCGACCTTTCCGCTGAGAGCGAAAACCTTCGTACCCTTCGAACCCTTCGATCCGACGGATGCGAACCAATCCGCGCCTTTCGAGACGATTCCGGGAAGATTGGCGAGCGTTTCGACGTTGTTTATGACGGTGGGCTTTCCGAACAGCCCCTTCACCGCCGGGAACGGAGGCCGGGGACGCGGCATGCCTCGCCGTCCCTCGATACTGTTTATCAGGGCGGTTTCCTCGCCGCAGACAAAAGCGCCGGCACCCTGCTTTATGACCACTTCAAGCGAAAACCCGCTGTCGAGAATGTTCGACCCAAGCAGACCCGCCGATTTCGCCTGGGCGATGGCCGTCTTGAGGTTGCTGATCGCCTGGGGATATTCCGCCCGGATATAGACGTACGCCTTGGTCGCGCCTATACCGTAGGACGCCAGCGCGACGCCTTCGAGCAGCCGGTGCGGATCGCCTTCGATGACGGCACGGTCCATGAACGCGCCGGGGTCGCCTTCATCGGCGTTGCAGACCATGTATTTCTGGTCGCTGGCGGTATTGAGGGCGAATTTCCATTTCTTCCCGGTGGGAAATCCCCCGCCGCCGCGTCCTCGCAGGCCGCTGGCTTCGATGGTGTCGCACAACCCCGCTGGATCGGTATTGCGAACGGTCGCCGCCAACGCGCGATACCCACCGCGGGCGATATACTCATCAAGGCTCAACGGGTCGATGACGCCGCAGTTCGCCAACACCCAGCGGGTCTGGGGGGCGAAGAACGGATGCTTGTCAAGATAAGGAATATCCGCCCAAGGCTCGACATCTTCCTGGCGATACTGGCCAAGAACGAAGTCCACGGGCATCTTTCCCTCAAGGGCCGAGTCAAGCAACTGGTTTACCCGGTGATGCGTGATGTTCTGAAACGACACCCTGCTCCTACCTGGCAACTGGATATCAACCATTGGCTCGGCGACGCACATGCCGATGCATCCGACAATGACGATGTCCGCCTTGAGCGACTTTTCGTCGAGATACTGCTTGATGGCATCGATGGTCTTGCCCGCCCCGGCCCCCAAGCCACAGGTGCCCGCTCCGACGTATATGGTCGGAACCTGCACATCACAGCGCAATACCTTGGTAATCAGGTCCTGCCGCAGCTTTCGGCAGTTTTCGTCCTCATGACACAGTGGGCCTTCGGTCAGACAATCGATGCGCTTCGGACAGGGATTGTCCCAACTATGATGGCACTGATCGCAACACTTCAGCTCGGCTAGGTTATTGCTGGGCATTTTCTACTGCTTTCGTTCTATATTCCTCAAGGATGATCTTGACCGAGTCGGGGGTGACTTTCGCGTGGAACTCACCGTTGACGCAGATGACAGGCGCAAGTCCGCACGCGCCGATGCAGGCGACGACTTCCAAGCTGAAGAGCCCATCACGTGTGGTCTGACCGGCCTCGACGTTGAGGGCACGCTTGATTGCTTCGAGAATGGCAAGCGAGCCCTTAACGTGGCAGGCGGTTCCCCGGCAGACCTGAACGTGGAATTTGCCCGGAGGCTGAAACCGGAACTGGTTGTAAAACGTCGCCACACCGAAGATCTTGCTTGCAGGCAAGCCCATGTGCCTGCCTATCTGTAAGACCGCGTCGTGTGAGATGTACCCGTGCAGTTCCTGCACTTCCTGCAACATGGGGATAAGCGAATCACGCTTCGCCTGCGGATGCTTCTTGAGCACGGCATCGATATCGGTACGAGCTGTTGGACTGATCACTTCAAATACCTCATTTTCGTGTTTCCTCCAGCAACCTTCCGTTGCGGGCAAAATACGCCACTTTTTCCAACGTGGTTGTGATGTCTGTTTCTTCTACGTATACGTGCTGCGGGACCCTTAACGGGGTCGGCGCGAAATTGACAATGCTCTTTACGCCCGCGCGAACCAGTTGGTCGGCCACCGCCTGTGCCGATGCTGCCGGTACGGCGATAATCGAGGTGCTGATGCCCATCTCCTCGATGACATGCACCATCTGATCGGCAGGGTAACAGGGACATCCATGAATGAACCGGTTGACCTTGCGCGTGTCGTTGTCAAACGATGCGACAATCGCCAGGTTCGGACGCCTTCCTGTGAAATACGACAGGATCGCCCTTCCCAGATTGCCCAGACCCACCAGTGCAATACCCTGCTTGACGGGCGCGTCGAGAAAGGCAGTAATGCTCTGCGAAAGCTGCGCAACGTCGTACCCCTTTGAGGGGCTTCCGCTGTATCCTATTACCATCAGATCCCGTCTGACCTGGGCCGCCGATACCGCCGCCAACGCGCCCAACTGGTGGGAATACGCATGGAGTACCCCCTCATCGCGCATCTCGTCCAACAGACGTCGATACAAGCTCAATCGGCCGATTGTCTTCTCGGAAACCTGCGGCATGGTTCATTCCTGAACGTTATTGAGTTCACATTGTGAAAACGTTCACAGCTATTATACGGAATATCGGATATCTGTGGGGTAAAAAATGAGAAAAATTGCCATCCGGCTATTTAACTACCTATAAACACGATACTTACGATACCAGAGGCAGGCAGCAACACAGTGGGTGCTTGGCGAGAGAGCTTCTTTGAACACCCTGTCAGTCCTTCCCCAGCAGGGTGTCGACATCGATAATTCCATGTTCCTGGCGAGAGGCTCGCAGAAGGTCGGCGAAGTAAAGGTGTTCGTGAGCCCGACGAAAGGCGACCAGTTTCCTCATCGCCGCCCTCGCTGCCTCCAGACGGTGCTGCTGGGGCGGAATCTTCCCCATGTCCAGACTCTCCATCAACTTTGAGGTCAGGCGGGCATGTTCGAGCCCGATGGACAGGAACTCCACCCTTTGTGCATATTCCAGGCGCGAATCCGCATTTGCTGCCATCACCGTTTCTGATGCTGTCTACCTTCTGGTGGGCGGCGCTGGCGGAAGAATAGACGGATTGGCACTTCGGGGAATGGCAGGTACTGGCGGAGGTGGTTAAGCATGAACCGCTGGTAC
>CAZWAT010000028.1:0-20918 GCA_964632015.1 uncultured Planctomycetaceae bacterium | reverse complement strand
GAGTCGCCTCGCGAGCCCTGGCGATCTCTTCGGGAGTCGCCAACTGGCGGTCAACTACCAGCCGCGCCAATTCAGTATCCATCGATTGCGCGGCTGCTGCTTTTGTGTTTTCCGTAGACATACGAACCTGCTGAAATGCCTGGGCGAAACTACCGCGTCAGGTCGAATGCCGCACTATACCGGTACTGCCACGATAAACAAAATGGAAATTTACGCAATTTCTTGACGTTTATTACACTCATAAAGCAGAAACTGTTCAATATCTTTCGCCGTCCGATATCGCGTAATCCTTGATTATATTCAATTCTATTGTCATAAGGACAATTCATGCATAAATCCAGTCGGGCCCCAGTTCGTCGCGTCCGATGCCCTTGGCATGCAGAAAAACGCGAGCTTCCCAGCATAACTGGCACTTGCTGGCGTAATACATGCGAGGTACAAAACCCTCGGCCTGTGCCATTTTCGCAAGCCCCGTCGGACCGATTTTTATCAGTTCGCCAAGTATCCGCCTACTTTCGGCGTGGACGAGCTGGGACCATATTTCACTGACAGTTTTGTTGCCCGCAATGCCCAGGATCAACCCCGCGCACGTTCCGGGCATTATCGCCCCACCGCCATCAATATGAACATGGCGAGACCTCAACAGGGCTTCCCTGCATGGAGTATCGACATTCGCGGGGCCCTTCATAAACAAAACAGCAGGCCCGAATTCAGCTTGTCTTCCGATAAATCTATCGCGTCCCCGGCCTGCGTATTGCACATACAACGCACGTCGACGGGAGTCATCGAGCCTGTCGGTATCAAAACCCTCCCCAAGCCAGTCTTTCCACCTCACCTGCACACGTTGTGGGCCTAGAATCTCCTCGGCAACCGACGCGGCAAGTCGGCAACGCTCGATTGGCACAAACTGCTGGTGGTAAGGGTCCGCCGAAATCGCCAACTTGCCCATTCCCGCCTGGTCAAGCTCCCTTACGCGATCAACAACCGTCCGACGATTAGTCGCCCAGAATGCGTTGGTCTCGACCTTTTCCAGAGGGGCAAGATCAAGTGATTTCGCCCGGCGGCAGATTTTGATAAGCTTTGGCCAATCAAGAAACGGCTCGCCGCCTGAAAGATGAATCCTGCAGCCGTGCGGGGAAGTGCTGACGAGTTGCCCCCAAAGTTCTATCGCTCGTTCAACGGTCATTTCCGGCCCGTTGCTTGTGGGCGAACAATTAAGGTAGCAGCACTCGCAGGCTGCGTTGCAGCGGGTGGTTATCATCAATCCCGCAAACGACCAGTACTTCACGGGCATGGGGATGGACCTGTTAGCCCTCATGTTTTGCTACCGACAAATTCGACCATTCCAGTAAGAAACATTTCAACCGCCAGTGTAACAAGAATCATGCCCATAAGGCGTTGAATTGCAAGAAGTCCCCGCTTGCCCAGCAGTCGGCTGAGCTGGTTTCCGGCAAGCAGGATGACAGCGGATATAATCCACGCCAGCAGAAGCGCAATGGCCCATTCGAGAATTCTGGCGGGTTCCTGGCTGACAAGCAGAACCAGCGTCGCCATTGCCGAAGGTCCCGCCACCGCGGGAACGGCAAGGGGTACGACAAGCGGATCCTGGGGCCTGCTTTCGGCGTGACCCACCTGCTGCTCGCCAAAGATCATCTTCAGCGAGATCATGAACAGAACGATCCCCCCGGCAATTCTCAGGGAGGGCGTGGAGATTCCGAAAAGCGCAAGTCCCGGCCCGCCCGCGATAAGAAACGCGCCAAGAATACCAAGGGCTATCACCAATTCCCGAAACATCACCCTGCCCCGACGCTCCTGGGGAACGTCCTGCAGCACCGCAAGGAAGAACGGAATATTGCCCAGCGGGTCGAGCACGAGAAGAAGCAACAGACTGGCGGATAGAATTGTCATCGCACCACGATGAATTCTATGCGGCAACATATTTTTCGGTCGCGCTTCGACGGGCGATAGAATTCACCAAGCAAAGCGAACCTTCGTGTGTATCGTGGGCGACGTGACCGGGGCATCATTTGAGGAGCGCTATTTATGCGACATTTCCGATTGGTCATCATAATGGTTGTGGTTTGCGCTTCGGCATGCGTGTGGGCAAATGACGAACAGGCGCAATCTTCTTCGGCTCATAACCTCGCTCACATCCGCATGAGCGGGGAGATTCTTCACAGCCCCCCTCCCTTCACGTTGTTCGGCGACGGGGAATACATGACGCTTCAGGACTGGCTGCACAGGCTTGCCCAAGCGAGAAACGATCCCAAGGTGACCGCCATTGCGCTTGATATTGACTCGCCCGAGATAAGTCTTGCCCAGGCACAGGAACTCGCCGATGCCGTGTCCAGACTCAACGAGTTCAAGCCCGTGTACGCATATCTAAACTCGCCCCGCGCGCCTGAGCACGTCATCGCATCCGCCGCAACGAAGATTCACATGGACGAGGCGGACATGCTCAACATCGTGGGTGTCGGAGCCGAGATGTTCTTCTTCGGCAGGACGCTCGACAGGATAGGCATCGAGCCTCAGGTTGTACAGATAGGCACGTACAAGGGCGCGTCTGAGCCCATTACCCGACGCGAGCCATCGGACGCCCTCAAAGAGCAGTACGACTGGTTGCTTGACGATCTGTATGACCAACTTATCGAGCGAATATCGGTATCACGGGGCTTGACGCGACAGCAGACGGTTGACGCGATAGACGCAGGGCCGCTTGACGGCGCAGGGGCCGTCGAACGGGGGATGATCGACGGCCTGGCGTCGAAAGCCGACTGGCTCGAACAGATCGCACAGAACGTGGTGAACCAGGAAGGCGCTTATGGCGTCATGCCAAATTACGGCAGAAAGGAGTCATCGCAGATAGACGCGTCCAATCCGCTTACGCTGCTGAATTCGCTGCTGCGTGCCCGCGCCCAGCCGGAAATAAAGGATCCCTCTATCGCCATTATACACGTGGATGGAATCATCGTGCCTGGCGAGGGCGGCGAGACATTGTTCGGTCAGCGCATGGCGGGCGCTTCTTCGATTATGGGCGCGTTTCGAGAAGCGACCGAAAACGACCGTATCAAGGCGGTGATACTTCGCGTGGACTCGCCTGGAGGATCGGCCCTGGCGAGCGAGCAGATATACCAGGCCGCCCGCAAATGCGCACAGACGAAACCCGTCATCACCAGCATAGGCCAAGTCGGTGCCAGCGGGGGTTACTACATCGCCCTTGGCGCGGAGATAATCATCGCCGATCCCTCCTCCATTACCGGGTCTATCGGCGTGGTGAGCGCCAAAATAGCCTTTACCGACCTGCTCGACAGGATTGGCGTAGGCAGATATGAAACGCTTCGAGGCGCTAATGCGGGTATGTGGTTGAGCCGACCCTGGACACAACGCGAAATGAAGATCATCGAAAAACACGCCCAAAACACGTATGAATTGTTCCTTCATCGCGTCCGGGATTCGCGGGGAACTCGTGTGACTGATATCCACGCGGTGACGCAGGGGCGCATATTCACCGCGCGCCAGGCAGTGAATAACGGGCTTGTCGATCGCGTTGGGGGGTTGCGAGACGCGGTGGTGCTGGCGGAACAGTCGGCTGGCGTGAGTGACGCCGCATTCATCGTGCTGCCCAGAACGCGCTCACTGGCGGACGTGCTCAGCGGCAGGGAACCCACAGGCCCGCTGGGTCTTCCGGGAGCATTCGACCCGGCGGAGGAGATGCTCGGCTTGCATGCGCCCGCCCGTCACGCCGCGGGTTACATGCTGGGCATTATCCAGTGCCTTAGAACGGAAAACGTCCTTCTTGCAATGCCAGAATATGTATACATAAGTAATTAGCCGCAGGATTAATTGCCGGCTGGTATGACACCATTAAACCAAAACAACAGCCCCACATGCGAAATGGCATTCACATGTGGGGCCTTGCGGAATTTGCGTCAAACCGGGCCTACTGAGCCGCCGCGGCCTCCATTACCTGCGTAGCTTCGCCGGGGGCGATGGCCTCGCAAAGTCGGGCTATCTTTCGCGGAATGTCCGTGTTGTCGTACGTTCCCTCGAACTCATCGGCCCCCACGCCAATCGCGTACACGGGAACGTTGACCCCGGTATGCCCGCCGGTGGTCCAAGCGACGCCCGCGCGTGCCTGGGCGATATTGATCATCGCTCTGGTGCAATTGGCTGATCGCTTTTTTTCTGACGATTTTGTCGCCCTGGTCAATACACCACTTTCATGCTCCGTCAGGTTCGTAATGCCGAAGACATCTCCCACCATCGTCACCAGCATCTCGGGGGTGATATCGTTGGCGTCCTTGGGCAGCTTGATACCCTTTCGATTCTTGTCGATCTGTCGCAATTGATCGATGTTAAGCGAGGCGTCATCAACACTCATGCCGCCTGTTTCATGATCGGCAGTGACGATGATGAGCGTTTCTGACGGGCGTTCGAGATAGAACCTGTAGGCGGACTCAATGGCCCTGTCGAATGCGAGGGTTTCAAGCAGGTTCTGCCATGCCTTGTTGTCGTGACCCGCCCAGTCTATCGCGCCGCCCTCGACCATTATAAAGAATCCCTCGGGATTATCCAATCTCTCGATTGCCGCCCCAACCGCGTCGGACAGGTCGCCCGTTGTCTGGGTGTTCTTGGCCATATTTGAATCGATAATCGCAATCTTCGCAGCCGCCCCGGCGACCGCCGCGTCGGACACCTTTGAAACAACCTCGATGCCCGCAGCCTTCCATGCGTCAATAATCTCTTGCTGCTTTTTGTTTTCGCTCAGAATCCTTGGCCCGGCGAGAAGGTGTATTCCGCTGGCGGGAAATTGGCTGGCGATATCGTTGTACATACTGCGCTTCTTCACGTTCCCATAAAATGCCCCCGGCGTGGCGTGATTAACGGGAACACTGCTCATTATGCCCACCTTCATTCCCGCATCGATCAGCACATCACTAACGGAAACGATCGCTGACCCATCGGGCACCATTCCAAGCATTCCGTTATTGGTTTTCTGTCCGGTCGCAAGCGCGGTGCCCGCGGCGGCTGAGTCGGTCACAGGCCTGTTGGCGCTGTGCGTGCTGATCTGCCCCTTGACGGGCAGTTGAGTCATTCTCAACTCGCCACCGTTCGCCTTTGCTGCGATTTCGGCAAGCTTGACCTGCTCAGGCCCCATGCCATCGCCGATGAACAGGAACACATATTTCGGCTTGACTGACAGAGCCTGCTGTTTCTGGGAAATGACGGGATTGCAGCCGGCGATCACTACCGCCAGAAACGCAACACTCGCAACAATACGGCGGGAAACTACATGCATGTCTTTTGGCTCCTTCTAGAAAGACGACGAGTTCTAAAGCCTTCTTTAGCGCCGATTATATCGATGACTGCATCTCGCCGCCAGACCACGCCGGAGGTTTTATGCAATAGAGGTTCCCATGTGACGTTATACCCATTAAAGAGCAAACGCTCCCGACCTGACCGAGGCCTGTGTAGGCCCTGAATCTAGCGGGACGAGAAGTATGGAGTTGTATCATGAAAAAGACGCTATTGGTGATCATGGCCGGGGTGCTTGCGGTGAGTATGGCCGCTATGGCAAAGGGACAGGGCAACAGGGGCAACAAAGAAGCCGGGGCGGAAGGTAAACGCAACCAGCGAATGATGCAGCGTAATCGCCACCGTCCAGCCCGCCCCATGGCCGGACTGAAACTGACAGCCGAGCAGAAAGAGCAGATGAAGTCTATCCGTGAATCTGCAACGGAAGAGATGAAGCAAGCAAAGACCCCCGCCGAAAAGGCAGAGGTTCGCAAAGCCACTGCCGAGAAAATCCGCGACGTCCTCACCGAAGAGCAGCGTGCCCAGATTGATTCGCAAAGGCAGGGGCTGCGCAGGCCTGGACGACATCTTAACCTTAGCGATGAACAAAAGGCGCAGGTACAAGAGATAATGTCCGATGCCCGCAAAGAAGCCAAGGACGCCAAGACCCCCGAGGCTCGCAAAGACATCATGGATGCCGCGAAAAAGAAGGTAAAGGCGCTGCTGACCCCCGAGCAACTTGAATCCGTCAACGATGCAGGCAAAAATCGTCCCAAAGCCCGCATGAGGACGAAGAATCGCTCGGCAAGTCCATCAGCCGAACAAAAATAAACTAACCTCCAACAACACCTTGATTAACAAGCGCCCCTGGAGCAATCCGGGGGCGTTTGTCGTTGACGCCTGGTAATTCGCCCAAAGGCTCAAACTTTTGGTTTGAAACCTTTCGCCCCCACGGTGTTGAATATCCCTAAGGAGAATCACATGACAGAGCAGGCGGATTTGCGAATCGTCGACAACCTTCAGAAGGTCAGGGCGGATATGATCGCCGAGTTGCACAAGGTTATCATCGGACAGGACGCCGTGATCGACTTGTTGATGCAGGCGATTCTATCGCGTGGGCACTGCCTGCTCGTCGGCGCCCCCGGCTTGGCGAAGACGCTGATGATCTCTACGCTGTCGCGAATATTGAAGTTGCACTTCTGCCGAATACAGTTCACACCCGACCTGATGCCCTCGGACATAACAGGCACAGATGTCATTCAGGAAGACATGACAACGGGCAAACGGGCGTTTCATTTTGTCAAAGGCCCGATATTTGCGAACATCATTCTTGCTGATGAGATCAACCGCACGCCGCCCAAGACGCAGGCGGCGCTGCTTCAGGCAATGCAGGAATATCACGTCACCGCCGGCGGTCACACGTATGACCTTGACCTACCCTTCTTCGTGCTCGCGACGCAAAATCCCATCGAGCAGGAAGGCACCTATCCCCTGCCCGAGGCCCAGCTTGACAGGTTCATGTTCATGGTCAACGTCGATTACCCCACCCGTCAGGAGGAACGTCTGATCGTTCAGGCGACGACCGCCGACGTGCGCCACGATGTCCAACAGGTGATGTCGGCAGAGGACATCCTCGCGCTGCAACGGGTCGTCAGGCGGATTCCCGTCAGCGAGCACGTGGTCGATTACGCGGTGAACATTGTGCGTGCAAGCAGGCCTGGCGATGCGTCCGCGCCGGATTTCATCCGCAACTATCTTACATGGGGCGCCGGACCCAGGGCGGCACAGTACCTTATACTTGGCGCAAAAAGCCGGGCGTTGCTCGCCGGGCGCATGCAGGTCGCCTGCGAAGACGTGCGAGCCCTTGCCGAACCCGTTCTACGTCATCGCCTGTTCACGAATTTCAACGCCGATGCCGAGGGCGTCACACCGGCGGGCATAATCGACAGACTTATCAAGGCCGTGCCCGAGCCAGGCGAGCAGGATTATCGCCAGAGCCGCTGACGCCACCAATCACCGCGGAACAAGTATTGGCTTTGCGGTCGCCAGGTCATACAATCTCCCAGTCACACTTGGGTCAGGATCGATCATGCATAACAACTTCAGCCTAATTCATCTGGCGCTGCTCGCGGTGTTGTCCGGCGCGTTTACTTCATCCGCTCGTGCCCAGGATTCCATCGCCGCCAATTATCTTCGCCGAGTGGTCAGTGACCCACAAAACGCCTTGACGGTTCTGACGACGTTGCGGCAGATCGGTGGGGACGAGTTGACCGCCCTTTACATCGCCGCCAGCAGAAGCTCCGATCGCAATCATCGCATGCTGGGCACAATGACCCTGGGGCAATTCAACGATCCTCGTGGCCACGAAGCGTTGATCGACAGGATCGATTCAGATCCCACATCCGCAATACGCCAGCAGGCGCTGGGGCAGCTTGTCCAGGCCGGGAAGGTCGACATACAGACGCTCAAAAGGTTTCTTGACACCGGTGACGAGGGTTTGCAAAGCATCGCAGCCCGGGCGATAGTAATGGCGGGCGAGGGCCAGGTCGCCAGGCCTTACCTTGTCAAACTCGCCGCGTCGAACGATCCAGCCACCGCCTGCCTTGCCAGAATGAACCTGCTGACCATCGGACAGATGGATCAACTTGAATTACTGAAAGAGATAATCGAATCCCCTGACGTGACCACGGAGGTGATCGAGATTATCTGCCTCCAGGCGATGGAGCAGAAGATCCGGCCAGTTGAGGGGTTGCTGGAACGAATCGCGTCGAGCAATTATCCCATGCATGTTCGGCTTCGTGCGCTCAAAGCGCTTGCGGAGCTTTCTCCGGACGGTTCAGCCATCGTCGAGCGAACGCTTCGACAAAGCGACAACATCGTGCAGCGCATGCTTCTGCTCAGAATGCTGGTGCTTTCTGAGCATGCGCACAAGAGCATCGAAAACCTTGCCGGGCTCGATGACATAATCGGGGAGGCAGCGAGGTTCGAACTCCTCCGCGACAGCTCCCCCACCGATGCTCAATCAATCGCCATGAGACTTATTGACAGCAAGCATCCAATAGTCATCGGGCACCTGCTCGACAGAATAAGCCATACCATTGAGCAAGACTCCCCCACCGCCGAGGCCTTCGTGGGGGTTTTGGCCACGATTGTTGAGAACACCCCCCCAGCCGTGGGTCAACTCACCCAGTCGCAGGAGCATTCCGCGTGGGCAGCCCGCATGTTGGCGGATCTGAACACCCCCGAGTCGATGGCTGCATTGTCAAGACTGCTCGATAGCAGCGGGTACACCGCTTCGCGTCGGGCAGCGGTTGCGGGGCTTCTTCAGACCACCAATCCCCAGGCCACCGCAATGGCGCACCCGCTTCTGGACAGCCCTTATGAAGAGCTTGCCATTACTGCCGCAATCGCGATGGCGCGTCATGGGCACGATGAGGCGCGTCCGTATCTGGTTAATATTCTCAAGAACACCGCACACCACCGTCAGACGATTTCAATCCTCGCCGCCTGGTACCTTCTCAAACTTGATGGACAAGACGAAAAAACCGCCGCCGAGCTGGCTGAAATGGTAAAATAGACCCGGTGACGCATGACAACAGAGTCTTTTATTGCGGTTCTGCTTGGGGGCTGGGCGATTGTGTTCGTTTTCCGCATGCTTCGACGCCGCGGCCGGTCGACAGGCTGCTCTTGCGGAAAATGGTTCAATGGGGGCGACAAAGCGGATTCCGGTGGCAGTTGCTCTCGACCTGACGACGATTGGGACGAACTGTGAATTGCGATTTTCTGTTGGATTCATATAATGGCGTCATCCGAAAAGGGACGCCATGCTGCGATTCGAAGTTTACAAAGAGGGTGCGCCTGCCAAGAAGATAGACCTGGGGGGTGCGTACGCGTTCAGCCAGGAGTCAATCCCCATACGCGCGGAGCTTGCGTTTTCCAGTGGTACGTTGAGCGTATCCAAGAGAATGCCTGGCGCTTGCGGCCTCGCTGTGTTATGGCAGGCGGGCGACGCGGGAAAGTATCTTCTTCCGACCACTCGGCTTCTGGATCGCGTCAAGCCCTATAACCTCAACGTTGAACTTGCCCGCGCCCAGCTTACGCGGATCGCGCAGAAACGCGAAGACTGGGGCATGTTCGATTACGCCAACGCCGAGCACCTGAATCGCGAGCTCGATACCGTCAAGGCCAAGCTCATCGACGCAATGAGCACCACTGACGGGGCGGCAGCGTCGGTAATAGCGGACGAGGCCCTGGAAGAAGGCATCACGCTTGGCGAGAAGATGTCGCTGTTTCACGCCGATGTCCTTCTGGAAAGGCGCCGAAACGGTGGTAACGGGCCTGCCCGCGGCGGGTTTGGGTGCATGATCGATCTTCCCTCCAGAAGCGAAGCCTATCAGCAACGCCTGCTCGATGCGTTCGACTTCGTTACCATCCCGACGGCCTGGAAGCACATCGAACCGAAGGAACGTTCGCACCAGTTCACACTTATAGACAATTGGATGACCTGGGCGGCTCAGGCAAGAAAGCCGGTGCACGCCGGACCGCTTGTCAGTTTCGAACAGGCGCACCTGCCCGAATGGATGTACCTCTGGGAGCACGACTACGAGTGCCTGCGCGACATGATATATGAGCACGTGCAGAAAGTCGTGCAACGGTACGACAAACAGGTGCGGGTGTGGCGAGTCGTCGGCGGACTTAACGCCTTCAACAGCTTCGACCTGAGTTTTGAACAGATGATCGAGTTGACCCGGCTGACCTGCCTGCTGGTCAAGAAACTCGCGCCCAGATCCATCGTCATGATCGACCTGGCGCTGCCTTTTGGCGAATACTACGCGAGAAACACCAAGACCATCCCCCCGCTGCTTTACGCGGACATGGCGGTGCAAAGCGGAATCAAATTTGACGCGTTTGGTATTCAGTTCTGCACGGGAGTGCCCGTCGACGGAATGTACGTCAGGGATCTGCTGCAGATCAGTTGCCTGCTGGACGAGTTCGTCACGTTATCCAAGCCGATGCACATCTCCGCTTGCCAGGTTCCCTCGGATGTCAGCGCCGACGGCTGGGACGCGTGGGTAGGTCAGGCTTCGGTTCCAAAGGCGGGACATTGGCATAATCCGTGGTCGCAGAGGCTTCAGGCGGAGTGGCTGCAGGCATTCTGCCGAATCGCATTATCAAAGCCGTACGTCGAGTCGGTATGCTGGAGGGATCTGGGCGACTACGAGGGGCATTACATTCCCCACGGTGGGCTGTGCAAAAGCAACATGGAGCCCAAACTGTCGTTTCGTGAATTGCGGAACTTCAAGATGTCGCTTCTGGAAACCGACCCAACCAAACGGGAAATGAAATGACGCTTCCTGGACCCACGAGGTTCGATGCAAGGTTGAGCCCCGGTGACTGCATGGTGCTGCTTGTGCTTTGTGGTGTCCTTGCGGGATTCGTCTTGTGGCACGGCGGTTTGGCAAGATTCGAACTCGGCAGGCAATGCCGCACCGACGCCCATCGTATCGTTATTGCCCGCGACTGGGTTAACCCAAACACAGACTCGCCCCCATCGCTTCAACGCCTTGGGGGCATAGGCCCGTCCCGTGCTCAGGGAATTGTCGAGCATCGCAGCCGAGGCGAATTGTTCAAGCGTCCGCAGGACCTCCTTGCGGTGCACGGGATAGGCCCGGCCACCGTTGAAGGCATCGCGCCATATCTTCGATTTGACGAATGAGACCCAGCCAGCACAACCCAAACCGAAGGACTGACCTGGAGCGTTACGTCCACCAGACGCACAGGCCCCTGCACTGCCTGTTGTTCCTCGCCCCTATGCTGCTGGCGTTTCACATTGGCGGGGCGTTCTGGCATAGCGATCTTCTTGCGCCACGCGATGTCTACCGAGTGCTGCGATATTTTGGGGCATCTGCGAGGTACCTGCCGCCCCTGGCGCTTGTCACGCTGCTTGTGATGCAGCACATTGTACATAAAGATTCCACCCGTCCTCGCCTTCATGTGCTGGGAGGAATGTTTGGCGAATCGCTGGTGGGAATATTACCCCTGATCGCCCTTGACTACCTTACCGGAAGGGTTCTCATCGGCCTGGCCCTGACGAGTCTATCGGCCCTCGCATTGTCAACGGGGGATATTTCCCTGGCCCAACGCCTTGTAACCGACATGGGGGCAGCCGTCTACGAGGAGTTCATCTTCAGAATGTTCCTTATCGGCGTAGTGCTTCTGGTGTTCGTGGACATACTGGGGCTTGATAAAGAAGCCCTGGCCGTCGGCGCGATCATCTTCTCGTCGGTGGTGTTCAGCATGTATCACTTTTCGGGCGACCAGATGACCTTTGCCTCGTTCCCCTGGCGCGACTTCATCTTTCGATGCCTCGCGGGCGCATACCTTGGAGTGCTGTATGTCACGCGAGGGCTAGGGGTAGCGGTCGGGGTACACGCCTTCTTTAATATGTATGTGAGCATGTCCAGTTAGCGCCGCACTACAGCAGGTTGACCGGATCGACATCGGTGTGAATCTGCGCACCCAGACGCGAGGCTTCTTCCATGATTCCCAGTACCCTGCGCTGAATCCCCCCTGCCTGTGGACATGTCAACAGCAGGTGGAAGCGGAACATATTCTTCACCCTCGCCACGCCCGCGGGCATTGGGCCGACTATGCTCACTTCCATGCCTTCGAGCGACCTTCGTAGCAATGTCGCGAGTTGCTCGGCTTCATTTTGGGCCTTGCTTGCGTCATGATGACGAACGATGAACCTGACCATCCTCGAAAACGGGGGGAGCTTCGCCTGTTTTCGCAGCTCCAGCTCGTGTTTCGAAAATGATTCATAATCATGCCCGGCTGCGTGAATAATGGCGGGTTCATCCTCGTGCAACGTCTGCACGACCACCTCGCCTTTGTCGTCCGACCTGCCCGCACGCCCCGCCACTTGCACAATGAGTTGGAAGGTCCGCTCCGACGCGCGAAAGTCAGGTATTGCCAGCGAAGTGTCCGCCGACACCACGCCCACAAGCCCAACACCCGGGAAATCCAGCCCCTTCGCGACAATCTGCGTGCCGAGCAGAATATCAGTCTTGCCCGATGCGAAGCTCTCGAAGACCGCCTTGAACTGCTTGGGCGAGGTCATCGTGTCGCTGTCCATCCGCGCAAGTGTCGCTTGCGGAAACTTGCGGTGAAGCTCGGTTTCAATGCGCTGTATGCCATATCCGAACAACACCAGCTTCTGCCCACTCACAGGGCAGCACCTGGGCAAAGGCGCTGTCATATCGCAGTGGTGACACATGGCGAGGTTGATCGCCTGGTGATAGACCATCGGCCTGGAACAATGATCGCAGGTGAGTATCCAGTCGCTCGACGGGCAGAAGACATAGCTGGCGTATCCCCTGCGGTTCATCAGCAAAATTACTTGCCTACCCTTGTCAAGCGCCGCCGCTATCTTGTGGGTCAACGTCCTGCCGATAAGCTCAATTCTTCCTGAAGTTATTTCTTTTCGAAGCGGCACTATCTCAAGCTTGGGCATGGGCAGGTTTCGCACGCGTCTGGGCAAGGATATAAGCTTGTATCGCCCACGTATCGCGTTATTTTTTGATTCGAGCGAAGGCGTCGCTGACCCAAGCACGACGGGTATATCCGTGAGCCTTGCCCGCATGATGGCAACGTCCCTGCCATGGTACCTCGGTGAGGTGTCCTGCTTGTAGGAGGGTTCGTGCTCCTCGTCCACGATGATAAGCCCCAGCTTGCGGGCCGGAGTGAAGACGGCACTTCTTGGACCGATGACCACAGACGCCTTGCCCTGCCAGATCCAGTGGTGATACTGGTCTCTAAGGGCAGGACCAAGCGCGCTGTGCATTACCACGACCCTGGGAAGTCGCTCAACAAGACGGGTAAGCGTCTGTGAAGCCAATGCGATTTCGGGCACAAGAAGAATCGCCTGCATACCCTTGTCGATAACCTGCTGTATCGCTTTTATGTAGACTTCTGTCTTTCCGCTTCCGGTGACGCCATGCAGCAGGTGGATCGAGAACCCCCGCCCGATGGCTGCTCCGAGCTGGTTCATGGCGTTCTGCTGGTCTTCGTTAGGTTCAAAGGACGCATCAACTGCCTTACCCACGCCCGTAAGATCCTCAGGTTCCATCGGCCTTGTTGTCAACTCGACAAGCCCCCTCGCCGCAAGCCTTCGGATGCTCTCCCGCGTAGCCTGGCTGTGGCGGATCAACTCATCCAGCGCAAGCACCTCGACACCTTGCATGCGGGCCTCACGAAGTTCGTCCAGCGCCCGCTTCTGCCGACCCCCAAGAGTGCGAGGCCAATCAGCGGGCTCGGCGATAAGCTTTGCGACGGTCATATGCTTGGGCTTGCCAACCCCCAACGACGCGGGAATCATTGCCGAAAGCACCTGTCCAAGCGGACAGAGATAGTATTGACTGATCCACCTGGCGAGTTTCAGCAAGGGTTCATCAAACAGGCTCATCGAATCGAGAACACTTGAAACCGCTTTGAGCTTCATCTCCGGCCGGGGCAACTCGCGCTCCTCCAGCACGAAACCAAGCGTTTTTCTATCACCCCTGCCCAGCGGCACATACACCCTCTGTCCGGGCGCCGGGTCGTCCGGGTTGGTCCACAGGTAGTCGTATTTCCTCCATATGTGGGCGTTCACCGCAACGGAAACAACCCTCCACGGGCCATCAGCGCGTTCATTGGGCGTGCTAAACAACTTGCTCATTGGTGCATGGTACACGCACAGCCCCCCTTGCTTCCAGACTCTCCCCCCATTCGATCAAATAAGGCTTCCCACCCGTGCGCGATATACTCATCGGTCTGAATAATGCAGTTATGACGCCTTGTGGTTGCGAACCGGAGCCTGTACAATAAAATAACAGCGATAAATGCCGCTTGGCCTTGTTTTGGGAGACGTGCAATGATCCGAATGCGCATGCTGGTGACGTTGGCCTTAATTACGGGGGTTTTCTGCTCTGTCGGGTTTGCCAAGGTGCTTGACATCGCTGCCTTCGAGGAGCGCGTCGCGAAACTGGAACAGGCCGCTGAAGAATACGAAGATGGCGACTCGGATCCGCCAGGATCAGACGCCTTCAAAAACTGCATCTACAGCCCCGAAGTGTTGTCCGCACTACCTGCAGCGCTCAACAAGTCCCGTCGCGCCGGAGCCGTATGGGTCGTGTGCAAGCTGCTTGAACCGCTGGAAAAAGCGGACGTTGAGGATATCAGAAAGCTCATGCCGGTGCTGGGCGGGCTCCATGCAAGGTACGTCAGGTACAGACCATTTCCCAAAATCGCGCCCGGACAAGCAAGACAGCTTGATCTACCCCCCGAAATGAATAGAAATACCAGCGCCGAAGACGCGCTGCGGGCACTGGCGACAATGAGCGAGCGTCACGAAAAGAAGTTCGCCGCCGACCTGGTGGTGCACAAGATGAACGTCCAGGCCAAGGACCTGGAGACCGTCATCGTAAGTCTGCGAATGAAGGCAAACCTGCCTGCAGAAGACAAGCGTAACATCGCTGCCATGCTCAAGCACCTTAATGACGGGTACCTAATGTACCAGATGATTCTCAACGGAGTCATCAAGGAAGCACCCAACATGGACGAGAAACGCGCCCAGATGTTTTACGAGGCGCTGGCCAGACTTTACCCAGCCGCAAAGTATATGGAAGCACGCTTCTATTCCTACACCGACATAAACTTTAACCCAGCCGGCACGAGCGAGCCCATGCCCGTCAAACACCTTCCGGGCAGTAACATCGCCAAGGCGCTCAACGCCCTTGCCCCCATCGCCAAACTTCCAACAGTTGCGCCGGTAACCAGGCGCACCGTTCAGGCACGTAAGGATCTGGAGTCAGCCAAGAAGAACCTCACTGGAAAAACAACCAATCCCAAGAAGGCAAAGGCCCTTCTTGAGCGATCGATCAAAACAGGCGATTCCGATACCAAAAAGGAAGCCCAAGCATTGCTTAGTCGGATCAAGTAACGACTGGCGACGTCAACAGGCCGGCGAGGATCTATGTCTATTGCTTTCGGGCCTTTATGCGTTCAACTGTGACGACGGTAGGCGGTATCGGCTGGTGGGCGCCTGGCTCCTTCGAAGCGATCTCGTCGAGCGTGATGTAAAGCTCTTGGCAGGCGCTCTCGTAATCAAGGCCCGTGAATTGCTGGATCAGCCTGACGCTCCGGTCCACAAGCTTCTTGTTGCTCGTCTCGGCGAACGCCATCCAGTTTCCATACACCCTGCCCATCAGCACCATTGTTGATGTTGAAATGGTATTAAGCACAAGCTTTGTCGCGAGGTGCTCAACGATCCTGAGGGCGGTTTTCGGAAGAGGGCATTCCACGTGTATCGCCCGCACCATGCTCGGCGCGTTGGTGGGCTTTGGGCCTATCGCCAGAATAACCCGAGTCTGACATGAATCGTCCATAATGCTGTTCATTGCTCGAATGAAGTCGCTTCCATTGCAGCCGATGGTGTTGACCTCTTCGCCGACAAGCACCGCCACACCAGTAGAGTTGGCATTTTCCCAGCGGGAGGCGTTCTTCTCATTACCAATGTCATATTTAAGAATTTCTTCGTTGCTCAATCGCGGGGGATTCTTGCACATCGCCTCTGTTGCACCGTGTTCCCGGTACATCTGTGCCGGCCAGTCGATCCCGCGTGGGGCGCGCCTAAGCATTGCCTCCCATGCTCGGGGAGTGTCAAGACGAGGATTCTTCACGAACGCCCACGACGGCGGGCTCAACGTGTCGTCACTTTTGCGGAACGGGGGAAGCATGAAAGTCGGAGCGCGTTCCGTGGTATCGGTAAGGATGTCAAGAATGTAGTCGTTGGCGAGGTATGTCACCAGAGCGCCCTGCTCATAGGTTCGTGCTTCGAGCATGGCTGCCTGCGAGATAGCATCAAGCGCATTGTTGGACCGCAGTTGCTCAACCGTATTTTCAAACCATTTCACAAAGGTATGCTCGCCGATCTCTTCGAACCCAAGCGATGCCAATTCGCCCGGGCTGAGTTTTGCCCCAAGCAGGTCCCGCAGTGCGAGTTCCATTGCGCAGATAACCACAAGCTGCTCGATGCTGGTCGCCTGCATGCGTGTTGAGCCAGCGACAGCCATAGGCCCGCAACACAGATCCAGCACAGTTACTCGCGGATCGTTGATCAGTTTGCCCGATCGTTCGATGCGACTGGCCAACAGGTCGGCGGGATTGTTAAACGCAAGAAACACCTTCGCCCCAGCCTCGAGTGCATAGCTCGCGGTTCCGAGAACCGAGGACGTTTCGCCGCCCTCAGTAATCGCCACAAGCGTATCGTACTGACTGACCCCGATCTCGCGCATCTGCTCAGCGCCAAGGGAAGCGTAGTCCTCAAGGTTCTCAACCGAGCGGATCAGCGCCCTGTCTCCACCGGTCATGACGCTGAAAGTCCTGTCTTCCATTTCGTGAAGGTCGAAGTGCTTCGTCAAGACGGGTTGCTCGTTCGCTCTTCGCCAGAAATCCCGCCAACACGCATCAAGCAGAATCGACAGCCTGCCCGTAGCACCGCATCCGCTGAAGATGATCCTCCCGCCCGCGAGAACAGACGCGACCATCGATCTTCGCATGGCGAGAAACTCCCCACCAGCAATCACCTCTTTAATCCTGCGAGCCATGCCTGCATCTACCGCAAGCAGCATGTCAATGCCTTTGGTGACATCAGCATTCATAACCTCAGACAGATTGGCAGTGGCGGGGTTGGATTGCTCCGTCGGCAGAAAGCCCAGATGAAACTGTGTTTCGTTCTCGACAAAATGTTTCGCTCTGCGCCTGATATCTTCAGACACCATCGTTTTTACTCCCTCAGCCGACATGCAAAACCAGCATTTCGACCAAATTCTTGTACTTTGTATAAGTCAACTCGCCAAATAGCGGCAAAGTATATCACAATCCTCAAGGGCGTCCAGCCAGAGAGTTGTCTCTATCGAAGGCAATCGCATTTAGTGATGGGTTTTGCGGAATTGCGAGACTCACCAGAGTCGGGGGAGGTTGTTGCAGTCGTAACCATTCTCGACCCTCGCCGCCGTAGTCAAAGAAGATGTCGCGGCAAGTGTCAGTAAATCATGGTCGCGCAACTTTCCCATTTCGCCCGCAATGATCGATTATCCGCCTGGCGATCGTCTTGTGAAAGCCCGCAGCGTCAATGGTCAACACAGTCTCTTTAAATATCGTGGGCCTTTGTTGGTGATAACGATATTCAGAAACTCCAACAGGCGTTTTCAGTCCTCGTCATGCTTGAAAATTTCCACGCGGTCGCGCCCTGCCTTTTTGGCTTTATACATAGCCTCGTCAGCACGTCTGACCACGTCGGCGGCTGTGTCGGTATCGCGTCCGGACCATTGCGACACGCCACAACTGACGGTGACGGGTCCCCCCATGTCCTGTGCCGAGCGTCGCAGTTCAGCGCGAACACGCTCCACCGCGTGCTGTGCCTGCCCCACCGATGTCTCGGGCATGAGCCAGATGAACTCGTCACCGCCATACCTCGCCAGTGTATCAGCAGTGCGAACCAACCTGCGCATGATATCCGAGACACCCTTCAGAACCATGTCGCCGGCGGCATGGCCCTGGGCGTCGTTGACCTTCTTGAAATTATCAACATCAACAATCGCGACCGAGAACCCCCTATTGTACCGCACCGCCCTCTGGTGTTCGCATTCGAGTTGTTTTTCAAACACTCGGCGTGTGTGTATGCCTGTGAGAGAATCGGTATCACCCTGTTTGCGGGCGATGCTGTACAGGGCGGCATTGGCCAGATTAGTGCCCAGCACGTCCCGGACGAGATTTCCCATATAGTCCACCAGTTCACCCTCACCACACGCCGGATCGTCCATCGTGCACATGCAGATATAGGCGTGCCGATCGGTGGGGTTTCCGCCCACATGATCGAGCCTGAGCGGAATAATTACTCCCGGCGATTTGCCGCCTAGTTTTTCACAGGGTCCCGGAACCGGAGATGAAGTAACCGAAAGATCAATAATTGGCTGCTCAACGTCGTCGCGCGTTTGCAAGAATTCCTCACTGGCCGGGCAACTGCACCGCGAAACACAACTTCCGTTGCCGCATCCGTCGGGAAGTCCCTCTTTAAAACACAGCACGCCCATCTTTGCCTGGAAGATTTTTGGAACCTCCTGCGTGACAAGCTCGGTGATTTCGTCAAAGTCGAGATGCTTCAGGTTTTTTGTCAGCCTGGCCACTTGCTCGGCGATGTTGTGCATGGATTTTATGCGCTCATTCGATGTGCGCAAATCCTCCACCATCTTTGCGAGTTGTTCAGTGTGCGCGCGTTCCAACAATTCGAGATGCCGACGCCGCAGCAGGTTCGCCACCACCGACGCAAATTCCTGGATGTCCTCTATGGGCTTGCAGGCGTACTGGTCGAGCAGACGCTTGTTGATCGCCATGCGGGCCGAATCAAGCTCAGCATGTCCGGTAAGAAGTACGCACGCCATATCAGGATAATCGACCTTCACCTGTTCGATTAATTCGACGCCGGATATCCGAGGCATGAGTTGGTCGGATATTAACATTGCGGGCTCATGGCCGTCCTCGCCGGCACAACCCAGCACCTCACGCAACTCATCGGCGTCCTGCACAAAATCGAACACGCACTCGAACTCCGAGCACAAGGGCTTGACCTTGTCCGGCAGAGAGCCTTTGAGGGAGTGCAGAAAATCCGCGTCGTCGTCAATGCATGTTATAAGATACCGCTTCATGATTGATCGCCTTTCAGCACCACTTCGATGCATTTTGGAGACTTGCTGTTCATCCTGGCATTTATCATGTCTATGAATTCGGCAGCAAGCATCGGGTCAAATTGCGTTCCCGCACCTGCACGAATTTCCTCTATCGCCCTGAGCGGACCCATCGCGGTTCGGTATGGCCTTGTTGATGTCATCGCGTCATACGAATCGACAACCGCTAGAATCCTGCCGCCCAGAAGTATTTCCTCGCCCCGCAGTCCGTCGGGATACCCCGTGCCGTCATACCGCTCGTGATGGCTGCGGATAATCATTCGCGCGTGATCAAGGAACCGAAGGTGGCTTAAGATGGTGTCGGCACGGTCGGGATGTTCCTTTATGATGCCGTATTCCCACGGCTCGAGCCGTCCCGGTTTGGTGAGTATGAATTCCGGCACCGCCAGCTTGCCAAGATCGTGCAGCGATGCAGCGTATTGAAGATGCTTTATGTCGTCCTCGTTCATGCCGACCCTTCGGGCAAGCGCAACGGCGAGATCCATTACCCTGTCGGTGTGCCCACGGGTATACATATCCTTCGCCTCGACAACGTCCATCAGGCTCGCCATCGTCCCGACGTAATATTCCTCAAGGGCTTGGCGATCCTTGAACCTCCCGATCGTTATGGAGGCGACATCGGCAACAAAGTTGACAAGCAGGCGTTCGCCTCTGCTTATTGATCTTCCCTTCCTGACGCCCAGCAGCAGCACGCCCAGGAACGCGCTGTCTGTCCTCAAGGGCACGGCGAAGGCGGCGTTCAGGTCTGTCTGTTGGCGCTTGCAGCCAGGCAGCGACTCGATAAGCCGCCCCATGAGCGACTCGTTCATCTTCTGTCCCAGATTTTTGTAAAACTCCTCATCCTCGCTGGTCTCGATGTTTATCTGGTCGGTCCCAGACGCACGTTCGACGAGGTGGTCATCATCCCACATCATCAGGCTCACCCAGTTGGAACTTGTCTGACGCATCAGGAATTTGCTAGTCGTTTCAAGGGCGAAGTCCAGCTTTTTCGCGCCGGTAATTACCCTGATGAATTCGAACTGGGCCATGAGGCTCTGGCGTTGCATCGCACCAACCCGCCGAAGATGGAATTCCCTCACCAGGTGCTGGATGATGTTGAGAAAATCGACACGATCTTCGATAGGCTTTGTGAGGTATTTGTCCAGTAACCTGTCGTTGACCGCACGAATTGCCGATTCAATGCCCGCATATCCGGTCAGAAGAACCTTCTGCGTGTCAGGGCAGAGAGACTTGATCTGTTCGAGAAGCTCCAGTCCCGGCATGTGGGGCATGACTTGGTCAGAGATCACCAGCGCGATAGGCTCGGCCTGTGCTTTTGCGCTCGACAGTGCATCTTGTGGATCACTATGAAATTGTAGATCCAGCGTCATCCGTCGAAACGCTGTGCGAAGGTTGGTCTTGAGCAACTGTCGCATGGACGCGAGAAAGTCCGAATCATCGTCCACACACATCAGGACATACTCGGGTCGGTTCTCCAAGGCCTCGGCCATCTCCTGCTCAACTGCGTCCATAAGCCTGCATGGATCCGTCTTGCTGTCCCATACGTTCGTCAGCGTCAGGCCCTGCAAGGCGAGTATTTCGCTTGCCTCGCGACCCCGTGGAAAGACGCAGAAGATTGGCGTCTGGAGTATATGCCCTATCAGCTCGTGCACTGTAGATGTGGAAAGATCCTGTGGTGAATCGCCAGTGATTACAACCGCGTCGCATGCATCAGCGTTTATGAGGTGTTGTAGATGGTTCATTCCATCCGCAATTGATACCGCCCAGCCCCGTCCCTTCGCCGCTTCGATCAGGGGGGCGATGTTCACCTTTCCCAGTGCGATCATCGCGACTCTGAAT
>CAZWAT010000027.1:4965-21102 GCA_964632015.1 uncultured Planctomycetaceae bacterium | reverse complement strand
CGCGGCGACGGAAAACGGGGAGATGACATAACTTCTAACGCCCGCATGATCAAGACTATCGCGCTGGCGCTTCGTGGCGATGACGTTCCTGACGTGCTGGAGGTAAGGGGAGAGATATACTGGCCGCGACATACCTTCACAGCCTACAACGCCAGACGCGTCGAAATGGGGCTTGATACATTCGCCAATACGCGCAACGGTGCGGCGGGAACGCTCAAACAGCTTGATCCGAAAGTTGTGGGCGAGAGGGGGCTGGCGTTTCTGGCACATGGGCTGGGCGAAATTGAACCCGTGCACGCCAGCAGGGCAAGCGAGTTGATGGACGCGATGTCGCGATGGGGAATCACCGTAAACCCGCACAGGCGCCTCTGTGCCGACATCGGCCAGGCCCTGGAGGCGATTCACCACTGGCAGGAGACCAAAGCCCAGGTCGATTACGAAACCGATGGTATGGTGGTAAAGGTTGATGAGCTGAAACTTCGCGAAACACTCGGACAGACCAGCAAGTTCCCGCGATGGTGCATTGCCTTCAAGTACAAGGCTCAGCAGGAGCGGACGGTTTTACGCCAGATCAGTCAGAACGTAGGACGCACAGGCGTCATCACGCCGGCCGCTCATTTCGATCCGGTTCAACTGGCGGGAACGACGGTGAGCAACGCCACGCTGCACAATTATGACCAGGTGGCCAGGCTGGATGTGAGGGTTGGCGATACGATCATTGTTGAAAAGGCCGGTGAGATCATCCCCCAGGTCGTGCAGGTAGTGTTTGAGGGCAGGCCCCATGATGCTTCGCCTACCAAGCCGCCCGAACGGTGCCCTTCCTGTGATGAACCAACCGAAAAGGACCCCGGCGGGGTGTACATTCGGTGCGTCAATCCCGATTGTCCCGCACAGATTCGTCAAAGGCTGGAACATTTTGTCGGCAGGGATCAGATGGACATCGACGGTGTCGGACCCGCCGTGATCGACCTTCTCGTCTCCAGCGGACTTGTTGCGCACATCGGAGATCTTTACAAGCTTACTCTGTTTGACATCACGCGGGTAAAGAGTGGCGCCAAGAGCTCGCAGAATATAATCAACGCGATTGACGCCAGTAGGGGCAGGGGAATGGCGAGGGTTATCGCTGCCCTTGGCATTCGTCATGTAGGCGCCAGGGCGGCGGAGGTTCTGGCGGAGCGTTTTGAAAGCGTCGATGAACTTGCATCTGCCAGCGTGGAAGATCTTACCGCTATTGACGAGATAGGGCCTGTGATTGCTCAAAGCCTTCATCAGTTCTTCAACAGCCCCTCTGGTAGAGAGACTATCGAGCGTCTCAGATCGAGCGGTGTGGAACTTAAAAGCCTCAGCAGGAAGCCAACAGGAGGCTCCTTGTCGGGTAAGACCGTGGTCGTGACCGGAACGCTGGAACGCTTTACGCGAAAGCAGGCCCAGGATGCGATAAAGGCTGCGGGTGGAAAGGTGGCGTCGAGCGTGTCTGGTAGCACCAGCTTTGTGGTGGAGGGTGCTGACGCCGGTTCAAAGGCGCAGAAGGCACGGGGCAAAGGCGTGGAGATAATCGACGAGGCCGAGTTCGAGCGCCGTCTGAAGTCGTAGCTCCACTATCGCCATGAGCCGCCCTTGGGCGCTTTGGTCCTGGGCCTTACGCAATTGCGACCTTCCTGCTTGGCCTGGTACAGTCGTTCATCGGCGGAGCCCACGAGCGACTCGGCGTCAATTGAATTGCTGTCGCCCGCCGCCCCGAAACTCGCGCTCACCTCAAGCGACTTGCTGCCTATCTGTACCGGTTCGGAACTGATCTGATCGCACAAGCGCTGCGCAAGTTCCACCGCTCCGGCGAGACTGGTTTCAGGAAGCAGGGTGGCGAATTCTTCACCACCATATCGGAATACCGCATCGCATTCGCGTAGGCACGCGCTGAGTCGGCAGGCGATTCTCCGTAGCACCTCGTCGCCAATCTGGTGGCCGTGTTTGTCGTTGATATTCTTGAAGTGGTCAATGTCGGCCATTATGAGCGCAAGGTGCAAATTGTACCTGGCTGCCCTGGCCCATTCGAGCTTGAGCCGCTCGTCGAACGCCCTTCGGTTGCCAAGCTCCGTCAGGGGATCGATAAGAGCCTTGTCGCGCAGGATGTCCTGAAGACGTTTCGTTCGCAACGCTGCGCGAACCCGCGCGCGAAGCTCAAACGCGTCAAACGGCTTGGTGACGTAGTCCACCGCGCCGAGATCAAGACCGATTACCTTGTCCCCCGCATCGCCCGAACCGGACACGAAGATGACAGGGATAAGGTGCAGGTCATCATTCGACTTCAGCCGTCTGCACACCTCGAATCCCGACATGCCGGGCATGTCAACATCCAGGAGAATAAGATCGGGATTCTCTTTCTCAGCCAGGTTGAGCGCCATCTGCCCACCTTCGGCACATATAATGTCATGTCCTTCGGGCTCAAGTCTTGCCTTTGCCACCGTGCGGGCGTCAACGCTATCGTCAACCAGCAATACTTTCATATTGATTAGTCCTTTGGAGTGGCGTCTGGTGCGCCGGCCTGTATTCTGCGAACCTGGTCGGTCAGTGCTGCCAGAGCGACGTTGGCCTTCTCGGCGTCCTTGGCCTTGGCGTGAGTTTCAAGAGTCCTCGCGTCTTCGGTAAGTTGTGAATACCCATAGCTGCCGCCCGCGCCCTTTAGTTGATGCGCCAGGCGTCTGAGGTCGTCCCACAGGCTCGCCTGAAGGGCACGGTGCATCTGATCAAGGTGCATTGGCAGACGCTGCACGAATTGCACGATGATCTCTTCGAATCCCTCTTCGTTTTCGTACACCGAATGAATCGCGTCATCACCGTTTTCATTCTCCAAAGACGCGGTCGGTTGGTTCGATTCCGACTGTGGGGTGGATCCAACGAGCATCCTGTCGAGCAGGTCGAGCAACTGCTGTCGTTGAATGGGTTTGGCGACATATTCATTGCAACCTGCCTGAAGGCACTTGTCTCTGTCCTGGGGCATGGTGTGGGCGGTGAGGGCGATAATGGGCAGGTTGATGCCCATTGACCGAAGTTGCTTTGTTGCCTGGTAACCGTCCATTTCAGGCATCTGCATGTCCATCAGTATCAGGTTGTAGGGTTTCTTGTCCTCTATGGCGGTATGCACCATGCGCACGGCTTGTCTGCCGTTCTCGACAATGTCAACCTCGGCTCCGGCAAGGCGCAAAATGGTCGAGATCAAGCGCTGGTTATCCTGTCCATCCTCGGCCAGGAGTATCCTGCCAATGAGCTTCGTTTTGGGTTTGGGGTTGGCTTCCTCGCCGGGGAGTTCGTGTTCGTGCTGTTCCTTCGGGGTTACGTTCGTCATATATCCATCCTCCGCGCAGACCTCTATCTGCATGGTCAAAGTGAACGCGCTGCCCTCTCCAAGTGTGCTGGCGACGGTGACATCTCCACCCATTGCACGGGCGAGCTTTCTGCATATCGCAAGCCCCAGGCCTGTTCCACCGAAGTGACGGGTGGTGGAGGCATCGGCCTGGTTGAACGGCTGGAAGAGATTGGACATCTGTTCGCTTGTCATGCCGATGCCCGTGTCACGCACCTCGAACGCGAGCATGGCCCGTCCTTCGTCATCGACCCGATGTCGCACCGTGATGTCGATCTTTCCGTGCGTGGTGAACTTGATGGCGTTACCAACCAGGTTGACTAGAATCTGCCTCATCCGCGTGGGGTCGCTGAGCACGGCGCAGGGCATCGGGAACTCGTATGTCGCTTCAAGGCTGAGGCTTCTTTCGATTGCCCGTACCCGCATCATAGAAACGACTTCTTCGACAATTGACACCGGGCTGCACTTCACGCGTTCGACCTTCATCTTTCCAGATTCGACCTTGGACAGATCGAGAATATCATTGATGAGGCTCAGCAGGTGCTCGCCGTTGCGTTCGATTGTCAAGATATGTTCCAGTCGTGTCGCTGCTTCCGTGTCGCTGATGGGACATGTCTTGGGATCGCACACTTCCAACGAGTCGCGAAGAAGTCCCACGAAACCCAGGATTGCCGTCATCGGCGTGCGGATTTCATGGCTCATATTGGCCAGGAATTCAGTCTTGGTGGCGTTGGCTTGCTCGGCCTGAAGCGCCATCTCATTGGCGCGGGCGGTAGCCACACCCAACTGGTGGTTGGTCGCGAGGATTGTTTCCTCGGCAAGCTTTCTGGCGGTAATGTCCGCGTCGGATCCCCTATAACCTCGGAAGTTGCCTTCGCTGTCAAACAGTGGAATACCATTCGTCGACACCCACACTATGCTCTCGTCCCGCGCCTTCATCGCATTGACAAGGTTGTCGAAAGCCTGACGACGTTCAAAAGTGGATTTGATCTTCCCGGAACCGCCGTCCTTCGCGTCAGTCTTGTGCAGATCGAGAAAGTTCACCTTGCCAACAAGGTCTTGCGGATCGTATCCGAAGACATCCCTGCAAACGTGGCTGACATATGTATAAATGCCGTCGGCGTCAACTTCCCACACAACGGTCCTGCTTTTTTCAGCAAGCTGGTCAAAGCGTGCTTCGTTTTCCTTCAGCTCATGCTGCTGGGCAATGATGGCTGAATCAGTCCTACGCAGCAGAACATAAATGAAGCAGATCAGGCATGACAGCAGGATAGTTACGGCAGCGCCACTAATGGCCATTGTTCGGACGAATGATGCCTTCGCCAATGTCATGTCGCGTATGACCAGTATGCGCCCGACCGTCTCGCCAGAGGCAATTTCAAGACCGATGGACGAAGTAAGGTAGTAATTGCCATCAAATGTTGTCTCGTGAACCTGATGATTCCGCGGACTTATAATCACTTCATCCGCGATTCGTCGGAACGGCTCAACCAATGAGCCCGGACAAGAATGCACGACAACGCCGTTGTGCATGCTGTTCCACCTGATGTCCCTGTCGGCTTGCTGTTCCAGAAGTCCCCGGTCCAGAAATTCCTTGCGAACCACGACCGCAAGACGGTTGCCAGAAAAGACGTGTACGTCGTCAAGAATGTCGTCAATTTCCTTGCCCAGATTGACATATCCTACGATCCCCTGGCCGTCGCTGATGGGCACAATAACCCTCAGGCTCAGGTCGCTCAGGTGGCCGATCTCCAGGCCCCACGCCATTTTTCCGGTTTTGTGGGCCTCTTGGGCGGGAAGGCTCTGGATGACCTCGCCCAAGGGAAGCCTTGCATGGGAGCTTATCAGCCTGACACGGGAGGAATCCGAAAAGGAGAAATGCGTCAGTTTGCATTCCTTCTGAAGTTTGTTGAAAATCGGCCCCCACACTCTTTGCAGGGTTTGAGCATCCTTCGACTTAACTGCCTGCTGAACCGTGGGATTGGCTGCAATAGATTGCCCCGCAACGCCGATTCCATATGCCTGGTGGTGCATCGCCATCTGAATCTGTCCACCAGTATCTGCTGCCTGGCGAATGATGTCGTCAGACAAGCGAGTCCTGTGCTGCTTCCATATTACCCCTGAGGTCCCGGCGATTATCACCACAACCATGCCAGCAAGATATGGCATGAGGCGTCGAAGAACAGGCTTGGGTGATGGGTGGCATCGTCGGGTTACCACCATCACGCCGATTGTTCCTATCAGAAGCATCACCAGCAGGGCGATGGGCATTGCGCATTTGCCCGCAAGATCCCATCGCCAATGCTTGGCGTCGGTGTCCATGCCGAATACCGCCAGTACCTGCCCCGTAGATGGATCAACCAGCGGAACCAGTGCTGATACCCATACTCCCCATTCATCGGGAAGCGGGCCTTCTATGGCAGGAAAAGCGGTGTCGAACATCGAAACCAACTCATCAGATGCGTCAGTATAGGACATGCCCGCGGGAGATTCGTCCATGTGGCCTACAGGCATGTTGTCGACATAGAAGAATACGCTGCCATCATTCCGTCTGCCCAACAGGTAGAGGAACCTGCACCGAGGATTGGCTGATCTGATGGACGACAACTGATGCTTGATGTCGATGTATGCCTCGCAAGAAACGTCTTGTTCTGTTCCAGTAAGGGATTTCAGGTTGTCGAGGTTTACTGCCCTGGCGACGAGTCTTGCCTGCCGCAACAGATCTTCCCTCATTTCACGGTCGGCTCTGCGGATAGTTACAAAGGCAAAGATCGAGCCAATAATCAGCACAACCGCAAGAAGCGACAGCATGATGGGTGAAAAAATGGTGCGACTTGTGGACTTATCCACTTTTTCCGCTGACTTCAGGGTATATGTTTTGGCTTCTGAAGAGTTGTTGTGCGCCATCATCATCCTTCGCATACCATGGGCAACATGCCAGGAACACTACACCCGGCCGCCAATCAACAGGGCCTGCACCAGCGACTCCGCATCGCTAGTACACTGCAAGGCCTCGACAGGCCGACAAACTGCAGACAACATGACAAGCGCAACGCCTTCGCAATATCCTGTAGAGGAATCGTCACTTGCCAAATACTACATAACTTAAAAAAGTAGGTAGTCCGGCCCTGGGAAAGAAAAACCCCAAAAATACGAATAAGCCATCAGACCCGTAAAACGGCAATGAATACAGAGGTTGCAGGGCAACCTGCACGGGTTTCATCGGCATATCCCAATAGGAACTGAAACAACACCACACCTTTTCAGAGACTTGCTTGAAGGCTCAAAAAACCGTTAGAATCACCACAACATTTAGTGTTTTCACAGAGGAGCCCCAGATGAAATTCAAGACTGAATATCTTACGTTCAACACCCCCACAAAACGCCAGTACGTGCTAATTACCGATAAGGTTGAAAAGGTTGTCAGCGACAGCGGCATCAAGGAGGGCATTGTGCTTGTCTCGGCAATGCATATCACCGCCGGCGTGTTTGTCAATGACGCCGAGTCCGGCCTGATTGAGGACATTGATGAGTGGCTCGAAGGCCTGGCGCCGTACCGCGATGACTACAGGCATCACCGAACGGGCGAAACCAACGGAGATGCCCATCTTAAGAACCTGCTTGTGCACCATCAGGTTATCCTGCCTGTAACAGCCGGCAGGCTTGACCTGGGCCCGTGGCAGGCGGTGTACTATGCGGAATTCGATGGAATGCGCCCCAAACGCCTGGTCATCAAGGCGATGGGGGAGTAACCTGTCAATAGTGCTACGAACCGGCTTGATTGATCCAATTTTGTGCGGGCGTGTTACAAGTGGCCAAAGGTGTAGGGGGGCATGTAGCCCAGGCGGATCTTGGCGCCAACATGGATGCAATCTCCGGGCCGCCCATACGCACGTACTACCTGCGGATAGAGATTGAGTCGCACGACAACGAGGCGGCGGCGCGGGTGGTATCACTTCAGCATGGCGTAATATTTTTCGAGGTCGATGATTGTTCCGTTGTCCATCGCCTCGTCTATTGCGAAGGCGGTGAACGACGAGAAGAGTCCGTCCTCGATTCCCGCAGCGGGCGCGGCACCCTTGAGCATGCTGTCTGCAAGCTCCTTGGCAAGAACGCTATCTCCACCGCCGTGACCTTCGCCTTTTATGGCCTGGACGTCTTCCACTTCGGTATCGAACCCGATGCGACAAACCTGAAGCTGCCCGTTGCGCACGTCGCTACGGATCGTTCCCTCGGTGCCGCAGACGTACATTCTGCGTTCGGGAAGGCCCGTATTGCAGTTGGTGTGGAATGTTGCCCTGACGCCGTTTTCATATTCGATGATGGCGACCTGGTTGTCGATGATGTCCTTGTCGGACGTAAACGGATTCATCGACGGGCCGAACTTGTTCGACTTGTGTTGCCAGGTTCGATAAGCGTCAACGCCGTCTTTATTCTTGCCCAAGCGTTCAATGTGATAGGCGTTTTCGGGCTTGAAGAAGTTCAATCCACCGAAGCTTGCCACTCGTTTCGCCTTGCTGTCGACCATCCAGTTTGCAAGGTCCAGGTCATGGCAACACTTCTCCAGAAGGTGTGTTCCGGCGTATTCCCTCAGCCGACGCCAGTCGCCCATGATGTACCCACCATGGTTAAAATCAAGAGTCTCGTTGAACTCGAAACTGATGATGTCTCCGATGGCGCCTTCGCGAATCAAGCTGTTGATCTTTCGGTAATGGGGCGAATATCGAAGCGTGAAACCAATGCTGAACATGAGGTTGGTCTTCTTCCATCGCCGATACATCGCAATGCATTCTTCCGGGGTGATGCCCAGGGGTTTTTGGCAGAATACATGCTTGCCCGCGTCAAAGGCATCGAGTACCTGTTGAGAATGGTGACAGTTCCACGACGCGATGAGTACCCACTGAATGTCGTCGCTGGCCAGGAGTTCGTGATAGTCGTTATAGACCTTGGGATCAACGTTAAGTTGTTTCTTGGCAGAATTGATTGCGTCTTCAAGCGGGTCGAACATGCCCCGAAGCTCTACATCGGGAGCCTGCGCCAGCAGGTGCCTGGCAACTGAAATACCCATTCCACCACAACCGATCATTCCAACGCCGACTGTCACAGTATTCATCCTTCCAAGTGAAGTACATTATCGTCCCACGCACGCTGCCTTGGAGACGATCTTGAGATTATAACGTAAAAGCTATCAAAAAGGTCATTAGATCGTTTGGGCCACTCAAGTCAACGGCAAAGTCTGAATATTCAATACAACAGCATGTAAACACTTCGGAGGTGCCGCTGAACGCTTGCAGCAGGGACATATTGATTGCAGAGGCAGGATGTGTCTTGGTTGTACGCCCACTTTATGATCGATTTGCGCCTTGAGGCTTGCTTCCTGAACTGTCCGTGCAAAAAAAGATTGTGTTCAACACATGTCATGTAATTCACTATGAATTGCTTGTGGGAGTCACCAAAATCGTGATTACCTGTCTGGGCTGATAGTAGATGCGGATATTGCTGCCTTGTACCTGCAGTTCACTCTGTTCATCTTCGAGTATGTTGGAGAGCACTGCCCTGGCTGGTGGTTCGGCAAGGCACAGAGTTGCGACCCCTCGTGCCCCGTGACATTCGTAAAGCCGAATCACCAAGTCGTCGCTGTCCTCAGCCTTCTTGATGGTGTCGATTATCAGGTTGGTCGTGTCTACATGAGCCAGTGAGCCACCGGGCAGCCGCTGAGCATCAACGAATCGCAGTGGATAGTTGAATCGCAGTGCTTCCGCCACAACGCCTGCGTTACGCCAGTTGCCGGCATGAGGCATGAGAGCCAGTGAGAAACGGTGTTCACCTCTGTCGCAGGTAGGGTCAGGTGAAGCTGGTGCACGCAGCAGGCTGAGTCGCATGACGTTATCGTAGACGCTTCCCCCGTATTTGCAGTCGTTGAGAATTGCCATGCCCAGGCCATGTTCTGAAAGGTCGAACCAGCGATGCATGGGCACTTCATATCTCGCCAGGTCATAGGGTGTGTTGTAGTGCGTTGGCCTTTCCACATCACCGAACTGCATTTCGTATGTCGCGTTCATGGCAATGACATTTACAGGATACGCGAGTTTGAGCATTTTATTGTCTTCATGCCAATCGACATGGCAGTGTATTTCCAATCGACGTGCCCCGGCATCCAATTGGACGACCTGCTGCATCGTGCTTGCCTTGCCAAAGCGGTAGCTGAACGCCACTTCGCCACGCAGGGGGTCTCTTCGCACCAGTTTGTGCGACTGTGCTTCGGGGCAGATTTGTCTTGTTTCGATGTGGAACGGGTCGACATCCCAGGCGTCAAAGTTTGTCGGATGATCGTCATAGATTTCGAGAATGTTGGCTTGACCTGCGACAACTTCGCGGTCGTCGCCTTGTCGAAGCAGGCTGACAAGTCGACCGCCTTGTGTAAAGACTGCGCGGATATGTTCGTTGGCAATAACGTACTTATCTGAATTGAACAAGAGTGATACTGGCTTGGCATCTGAAGCTTTGCTGGCAAGAGCGAACGGTTGCGCGGTAACAGTCTTGAGCTTGCCGTCGGTTTCTACCACTTCATGTCTGGCAACGCCGATGGTGTTAAGCATGTCGCTGCCTGTTCCCAAGGCCTGGTCTACCAGATTTTGCCCTTCGGCGAAGACCTGCGCATATTGTGCATCGGCGTCTTCGTATACCTGCTTGATGGAACTGCCCGGAAGGATGTCGTGGAACTGGTTGAGCAGCACAATCTTCCACATTCTTTCCAGTGCTTCGCGCGGATAAGCAACTGCCGCATGCTTGTGAGCGAGCACACTTACCAACTCAAGGTCGTGCAGAAGCTGTTGGGCCTTGCGATTGTTCTTCTTTGTTTGTGCCTGGCTGGTGTAAGTTCCGCGATGATATTCGAGATAAAGCTCACCGATCATCAGCGGCCGATCCGCGCAGTCCTTCTCAAGTCTTTCGAAGAACTCATCGCTTGACCTCTGCTGTGTTCGAGGCAGACCTTGCAGGTCTGCGGATCTGCGTATGATTTCGAGCATGTGTTTGGTAGGTCCGCCGCCACCGTCACCGAAGCCATAAAGCATAATGCCCTCGTGCGAGCGATCATGATCGCGGTATTCGCGGGCACTGCGCCTTATCCATTCAACCTCGCCCAGGCCATCGTTCTGGCCCATGGCGTTATAGCTGTCAGCAGGAGGAAAGTGTGTCAGCACTTCGCTACCATCAATTGCACGCCAGGTGAACGTGTGGTGGTGGGGCGTGTTGAAGCGGTTCCAGCTTAGCTTCTGCGTGAGGAATCGTTCGATGCCCGCTAAGCGCATTATCTGCGGTAACTGACCGTTATAGCCAAAGACATCGGGATTCCAGAACTCCTTGCATCTTCTACCAAATTCGCGTTCGAAGAAACGCTGACCGAAGAGGAATTGCCTGCATAACGCTTCACCCGAGGGAATGTTGCAGTCAGGTTCGACCCACGTACCGCCAACGGGTACCCATTGCCCGGAGGCAACGCAATCGCGGATCCGCTGATACAAATCCTTGTGGTGTTGCTTGATGTACTCGTATTGATAGGCCTGGCTGCATGCAAAGCGGTACTCCGGGTAGTCTCGCATGTAGGTGGTTGCTGTTGAGAAGCTGCGTACACACTTGCGGTGGGTCTCGGCCAGCGGCCAGAGCCAGGCGCAGTCGATATGTGCGTGGCCGATGGCGGTAAGCTCGAACGCGCGCGATGCGTTGCGGTTTTCATAAAGCTTCTTGAGTATCTCTTTCGCGGCAGGCCAGGTCGAGCGATCATCGAGATCGATCGTGTTAGCCAAGCGGTTGAGTTCGCTTAGCAGAAGTCCCTGCCAGGAATGATCACTTGAGGAGCTATCCTTTTGCAGGTTCTGTTCGAGCTGCACAAGGGTGACTGCATCGTAGTAAAGATCCCACGCCTGTGGATCGAAGCGTGCAAGTTCGCATCTGCGCAGATGGAACGGGCTGATCGGGTCTGATTGCATAAGCAGGCCATCCCCTTTGCTTATGCCGAATTTGTTATTGCACGCCATCTCGATCTGAAATGTGAGCGTTTCGCCCCCACGTGCTTCAGCTAAAACAACCGCATCTGGACGGTTGCCCTGGTTCATGTTGAGCCCTTGTATGCTCCTGCCATCGATCCAGAGTGTGGCTTCGCTTTGGCTGTCCCAGAGCAGGTCAACTCGATCGCCTTTCCAATCGGCGGGAACATCCACCTTGCCACGAAACCAGAAGGTTGCCCAAGGTGGCCCGAACTGATCGCCCAGCTTTGCCTGGCGGAACTCAGAAAGCTTCTGTGCCTCGTCATAAGTAATTCGATCAGTCGGTCCGGCAACAACCAACTCTACCACCGCCACCTTGTCGCTGTAGATCCTCGATCCGAGCTTGTCTACAAGTTGCCTGACGCGGTCGCGGGTATATACGGGATGCCTGAGCATGGATAGTCACCTTTGATTATTAAATCGAGCGTTAGCTGATTATTCAGTATAAACTCAATGACTGTCTGGCGAGTAATATAAAACGGAACGCTCGGCCGGATAACTCGGCCTTGATTCCAATGCAGGTTGGAGCCTCAAATAGGCGTGGCGGATGCACCTTCGCGCGGACAGGATATATGGTCGTGGATGCTAATCCTCCAGGCGAATTATGCGAAGGCCCACGCTTGGCAGCGTAAGGTTGGGTCCGATGCGTTCGTCGGTCAGCAGATCGGTTCCGCTCACGGGCTCGCCGTCTCGGTGCAGCAGCACATTGGTGGGGTCATGCCCGATATTCAGCAGATAGAGCAGATCGGCAGTGTCGTCGCACGTGCGGGCGTAACGCCATTCCACGCAGGGGCGCCCTTCGCTGGGCGTGGCTACCTGTACCCTGGGGCGCAACTGCATGGTCATCTGGCGAAGCCTGCGGCGTGCGTCGGTGTCGTCGGAGAACTCCGCTAATCGGGTACCAGATTTCATGCCACCTTGGCGCTGCCGGGACCGGTGATCGTGCGTGAAACATGGCCCCACCAGCACGGTGGGGTTGGTTGCAGCGTAGGCGTTTACAAGCTCGACTACCTCGTCAGAAACGTGCGTCGCCGCGGGAACGATCAGCATGTCGAACTGATCGAGGCGGCCCTGCTCGACGCCTCGCTCGCTGATGAACCCCACTTTGAAACCTTCAAAGAAAAGTCCCTCATACACGTAATTCAATTGCTTGAGATGCGTTGAGACGGTTGGGCCAAAGTGGTGGGGCGATGCTTTGCGCGAAGGCTCGGTGGCGTGGGGTGTGCTGCGGTGCGAGTAGAGAATTGCCACCTTCGCCGGGGCCTTGTGAAACGCTACCATCTCGCGGGCGAGTCGGCGCAAATCAAGGATGGCGCGGGTTGTTTCGGTGCAGACCTGGGCGTCCATCAGCACGGCCGAGTCGAGTGAGTCTCGACGATGCCAGACCCAGAAGAAACTTCCGGACATTCCGTGTACCGTCGCCTGGAAGTACATTGCCGCTGACCACCCGGGCGGGTAAGCTCTGCGCTCGTTGACATAATGGAACTCGCCATCGAACTGCGCCATTCCCGGCGCCAGGCCGACCATGAGATCGCGGTACATCGCCAGCCAGTGGATGGTGTGCATCGCATAGCGGCGTGTGGCGAATGCGCCCGCGGTATCGGCGTCGCAGATGTCAAACGCTCGCAGATCCAGTTCAGCGTCTATCGGTTTGTCGTAAAAATCGCCTTCGTCGTCCATCATCAGCCACGATGGATACCCCGCCACCAGAACGCCAGGATCGAGTTGACGCACCTGGTCGGCGGCCCAGACCAGTTCATCGGATACAAGGCGCTGAAGGAAGACCTGGCGATCAAACTTGCGCGCCGGGTTCTCGGCGTTCTCCGGTGGAAAATCCACTGCTGAGAACTCGGGGAAATCCGTCCCGCACGCGCGGTTGTATTCCTCGATGCTTCCATACTCTTGTTTCAGCCAGTCCTGGTATGGTTTCAGGTGGCGATGCTGGTCGAAGAACACAGGCGGACGCTGTCCCTCCGCAGCGATCTCGTGCAGAAACACCTTTCCCTTTCCGATTCTTCGAGTCATCAGCTCCACGAAAGATGCATACTCACTGCGCATATCCTCGTGTGTCATGTTTCCCCTTCGTCGCATACCCTGCCAGATCTGCGAGTACAGCGGCGTGGTGGTTCCGACGGCCACGCCTTCGCGAGGAAGCGAGTCGACGAGCCTGCGGGTCTGTGACCAGGGAATATCGTCCCGCAGATATCCATACTCGTCATATAGCGGGCGAGGTTCCAGGCCAATGCGGGCGGCGTTGAAGCCCAGCTTAGGCAGGACGTCGCGGCTTCGGTAGATCTGCCACATCCACGTCATGGGTCCGGCGAGCATGACAGGCTCGTCGTCCACATAGAATTCACCATTGTGCAGCCGGAGTTTGGTCATGTCCGGTCTGGGAACTCGGCGCCACCCATCGGCGCCGTCGCGAATCTGGCGTTCAAGATCGGTTTTGTGTTCGGCAAGCGATTGAGCGAGATATTCGAGGTTGCGCAAGACCAGCGCGTCGCGGTTCTTCTTCAGATCCTCCTCGTGGAATGGTTCGAATACCTCCGAGACGGTTACCGCAGCCAGGGCGTAGGCGGTTTCGATTCCAACCGACTCGGCTTGAGCGATTGTTGATTTCAGATGTTGGCGAAGGGCGGCAATTTGCGATATCAGCTTACCGGTGCGCTCGGTGGCGATGCGCTCGAGGGGCAACGTGGCGTGGCGGTCTGGAACATCGCTGGTACCTGCGACAACAACGTCGAGCGTATATCGGCCCGGGATGATGTCGTTCGGATTGATTTGAAACCTTGCGGTCGTCACGCCGGCGCTGCGGGTTCTATCTGTCTCCACACCAGAGACAACCTCCCGCCCGGTCTCATCTACCAGTCGCCATGCGATTTCTCCTGGAGTCTTCGAGCCGGGAATGATCACATGATAGAAAGCAGGTTCAGAAGTCAATTGTGACCGCCCCGACAAAAGCAGATTGCTGTTGGCCGTTCCCGCGGTAGAGTCTGAAAAGATCAACCTGCCGAAAAGTTGGGGCACCTTGCCGGATGTGATTCCCGGCGTCCACTGTAGTGTTGTACGCCCGGAGGAGTCGAGATCCTGCACGACGATCGTAAAACCGATCTTGCGATGCGAATGAGGGTCGAGCCGGAGAAGTTGACCCAGCCAAACGGCGGCTTCGTAGATCAGCCCGTCATCGGTTTGTTTCACGGCCAAGTCCACCTGTCGCGTGCGTCCGGGAACAAGTCCCCCCGAGACTTGCCACCGGTACACGCAAGGGCCGTCCTGCGTGCGTCCGAATCCATATTCGTAGTCGTAGCTTTCTCCGGTGCCGCCAATGTCGATGGCCCATTGGATGCAGTCCTGCGACCAGATGCGTGAGGCTTGCGCGTCGGGTAGATTCTGAATAACCTCATCGTCGCGCACATGGATGGCGAAATAAACGGCTGCGTCGTCCCAAGCAATACGTATCGAGGCCGAGAGGTCGTCAGGTCCGGACCAATCGCCGCTGGCAACGTCGGATTCCCGCCCGATAAACAGCGGTTCCAGATCAGGCCAATCAGACAGATCGCCGTCAATGGTGGGGGGCGAAGCCAGACGGTATGCGGTATAGGTGGGGCGGCTGTCTTCAGTGGCGCTGGCAGCGGTCACAAGAACAAGCGCAGTTATAGCCGACAAAATGATGGTACGCAGCTGAATCATGGATTTACCTCGTGAAGCGCGTCGGTTAGAACTACTCGTCTCCCGACCACAAATCGTCCAAAGGTGCGTCTTTGGGTTCGACGTGCCCGTCGGTGAACCCGATCAGGGTGTTGACGCCGCCGTTTTCGTAGTGTTCCTTGCATCCTATGAACCATCGACTGGTTGGGATGTCATCAATCTTCGATTCCTTTTCCTCGATCCCCCTTCCACCTCCGACGTAGAAGGCGTCGGGGGCAAATCGCGTCCAGTAAGAGGCGCGGTGGTAGTAGTCTGACTTGTAGGTGGCGTTTTCGGGCGAGTCGCTCGTGATGATTGACGCCCAGCTAGTATCGTGGCTCAAGGTGTCGTCTGACGGGCAGTAGAATACGTGGGGGTCTTCGATGAACCCTCGGTGCCACAGGCGGGCGTAGTTAGTGACTCCGGCGGACAGATATCCAGCCGGGTAGAAGATGTAGTTGTTCGGCCAATAGTATTCCCGGTAGGTTGTTCCGTCTCGGTTATACCGCCCATAGTTTCCGGCGATGTTGGGGATGAACCCGTTGCGCTCAGTGGCAAAGAGATGGTATCCGCGGATTACGTCTCGAATCTGCACCGAGCAGACCGTTTGACGGGCGAGTTCCCTTGCCTTGGTCAGTGATGGCATCAGGATGCTCACCAGCAGGGCAATAATGGCGATGACCACCAGGAGTTCAATAAGGGTAAAGCCGATGTGTTTGCGGTACGAAATCATGACTTCATCACTTCCTCTGGTTCCGACGTCGGCGGGGGTTTCGCCCACCCCGTTGGAGTGGGCGAAACTCACCGGCCGAGAAAAAACTACTGTCTGTACGGTCTAAAGTCGGTTACGAGCGGCGGCGTCTTGCGAGGAATCCGCCCAGACCCAGGGCGACCATGCCCAGCGTGGTCGGTTCCGGAACCACCGTCACCTCGTCGAACCAGCAGTCGAGGTAGTTGCCCCTCCAACTGGTGGAGTTGCCCAGGACCACGCGCACTTGCGTCCGCTCGCCGCTGTTGAACGTGCCTTCCTTGAAGACCCAT
>CAZWAT010000027.1:0-4865 GCA_964632015.1 uncultured Planctomycetaceae bacterium | reverse complement strand
TCCCCCAGAAGCTGAAGGTGTAGTCTTCGTTTGCCGTGACGTCGATGTCCTGGTAGACGTAGATCTGAGTTGAGCCGCTAGTACGGTTCATTTTCAGCGACCCACTGCCTTCATGGGTGACGGAGTCCAGCTGAGCAAGACCGTTTGCGTCGTTCCCGATCGTCCATCCGGGAGGTGCGGCATTTTTGTTGCCGTCTTCGAAATCGCCGTTAACGATGATAGCGGCGCTTGCCGGGATAGAGATCACCAGCATTGCCGTCATGGCTGCCAACACGACAAACATCCTTCTGTTGCTTGTTTTCATGATTTCTCCTTCATTCTCCATGAAACAATGAATCCTCGAGTTGTCTTACGGCACTCCCGGACCATCCGGGCGATGTTCGTAATTATGTATGCGAGCTGTCTGAACTGGTCTGGGCAAAGACTTTCGCCAAGGCGCTTTCGCGGATGACCAGTTCCGGTTCGAAGACAATGCCCCGGCGGGCGATGGATCGCCCATCGGCTACGGAAAGAAATAAATCGCGTGCGGCTCGTCCCATATCACGAAGGGGAAGGCGTACGGTGGTCAGTGCTGGTATGCCTTCGGTGCCGGGGGCTATTGTATCGTTGGCGCCCACGACGGCGATGTCCTGGGGCACGTGCAGACGCTTGCTTTTCAGGTGACGGATTGTTGCAACGGCCGACTCGTCGTCGTAGCAGACAATTGCCTTGGCGCCGGCGGCCACTAGGTCATCGACGGCAGCGGTGGTGCGGGGTCGCTCGCCTTCATCGTATGCGACGCACTGCTGTGCGCTGTCGAGCCCCATCGTGCTTCGGGCCATTACGTATCCGGCGAGAAAAGCGGCCGCTGTCCGACCGGTGCGTCGAGGCAGCAGCAGGCCAACTCGTTCGGTGCCGTCGCGGTACAGGGCACTGACGGTCTTGCAAATGCCGTTGGTAAGATCCGATCGAACGCAGGGGTAGTTTCCATGGGGATAGGGTGCACTGCAAAAGACGATGGTCTTGTCGTTGTCTTCCAGCCACTTCAATTGCTGCGGCTCGACGTGTTCAATAACCGTGAACAGCAGCCCGTCCACACGATTCTCTCGGGCAGCGTCGAGGAAATGTACCCCGCCTGTTCCGGCGAAGTCACTGTTGGCGGCCAGGAGAATGGTATCGACGCGGAGGGGGGCGTTGGGAATCTGCGGCTCGATCAGACCGCGCATGATCTCCGCGAGGTAGGGGATCGGCTGAAGCATGTTCTGTGAGAAAACCACCACCCCGACGCGGACAGTCTGGGGGCGATTGTCCTTATCAGAGGGTTTGGGAATCTCACGCAGATACGTGCCTGATCCACGGCGTCGATACAGCAGCCCTTCGTGTACCAGTGCCCCGATTGCCTCGCGGACGGTGCTGCGGGAAACCTCCAGCCGCTGCGTAAGTTCCGCTTCGGGCGGGATGCGCTGCCCGGCGCAAAGGCGATAATCGTTAATCTGCTTGAGGATCTTCGCCTTGACGATCTCGGTCTTGCGTAACGATGTCTGAAGCTCTGGAGGCATAACAAATGTCCTATAGAAGTCTGACAACTATGATACCAGAGTTGACGGACATGTCAACAGCTTTTGATGGCGACAAAGCGAAAAAAGTGTGATATGTTTCTCCGGCATGGCTGAACTCCATTTGTGTGAAATGACTTACCAATATTGGTTCACGACTCATGGTGACTAGCAGACTACTGCAAAGAGTTGTCTGAAATTCCGGATATTGGGTTCAATACGGCAAACAGAAACCCGGAGTAGTACAATGAGACCAAACTAAGGAATCATCCGTACGATAGAATTGTCTGACATTTGGTATCGCCCCTGTATCACCCCTGATGCTTGCGATGATATCCGCGAACCATCGCCTGTGGAAGGCGTGCCCAGCAAAAAAGTTGCATGAAGCCGACCAGAGGTTAAAATCCCTTTCTTTGAGACAGTAACCGGAGAGACCATATGATTAAAGCTATCGATCTTCGCCGCGGAATGGCGGTCAATGTCAAGGACGGCGTCTGGGTGTGCGTGGATAACCAGAAGGTCGCCAAAGGTAATTGGCGAAGCTATCAGGTAATCAAGCTCAAGAACATCAAGACTGGTCAGCTCATCGAGGACAGATACCGCACCGATGAGGGATTCGAGCAGGTCATGATGGAGCACAAGGGAATGGAGTACCTCTACTCCAGCGGCAACATGCACGTGTTCATGGACCCCCAGAGCTATGACCAGATCGAGCTTCCGCAGGAAATCCTCGGCAACGACGCGGTGTTTCTGACGCCCAATCTTCAGGTGCAGGTGGCCTTTGTCGATGGTGTTCCGACGCTCGTCGAATTGCCCAACACCGTCGAGCTTGAGGTTGTGGACACTCCGCCACAGGTAAAGGGCGCCACAGCGACCAACCAACTGAAGGACGCCGTGTGCGAGGGCGGGCACCATACAAAGGTTCCGCCGTTCGTAGAAAATGGCACGAAAATCAAAGTAGATACCCGCACCGGAGACTACCTTAACCGGGTTTAGCGGTTTCGAGGCTCGTACATGAGCACAATAGCAATCGTCCCTGCGCGTTTCGGATCGACCCGCCTTCCGGGCAAGGCAATGCTGTCGGAAACGGGCAAGCCGCTGATTCAGCATGTTGTCGAGTCGATATCCAGCGCGACCAGGATAGATGAGGTCGTCATTGCCACTGACGACGAGCGGATAGTCGCCGCTGCCGAGGGGTTCAATGCCCGGGCGGTTCTCACCGGCTCGGATTGTCGCACAGGGACCGACCGGATTTCACAGGCTGCGGAGGCACTCGACCTTTGCGATACAGATGTGATAGTCAACGTCCAGGCTGACGAACCCGAAATGCCCGGTTGGTGCGTTGACAGGTGCGTCGAGCTGCTGGAGAAGGGGCACTGGCACATTTCGACGCTATGCACGCCCATCAATGCTCAGGAGGGGGCCTTGCCGAACATGACCAAGGTCGTCTTCGCCAAAGATGGTACGGCGTTGTATTTCTCGCGGGCGTGCATTCCGTTCGATCGCGATAACACAGAAAATGTCAAATACTACCTGCACCATGGCATTTACGCTTATCGGGTTGAGTTCGTAAAGCTTTTCGCCCGCCTGCCTTCTACACCGGCCGAGGACGCCGAAAAACTCGAACAGCTTCGGGCTATAGAACATGGATACAAAATAGCCGTGGGTGTGGTCGACTACCGAGGGGCAAGAATTGACACCCCACAGGAATATCAGGACTTCGTCGAGCGAACCCGACGGAGCCTGTAAATCAGGGTCAAACGCGAAGAAGGCGAAGGGCTCCCGGTTGTGTAGCATCCGAAAACTGTTGAAAGCACATGGCGATGACGTATGATGGTTCGTGCTTGCGGGGGCCGATGAAAGGTTAAGTTTTTTCCACTAATGATTCCGATAAAGGAAAAGGAACAAAGGGATGTCTACTAAAATCAAAGCGGTAAAGGGCAGACAAATTCTCGACTCGCGCGGTAACCCGACGGTCGAGGTTGGCGTCATTCTGGAAAGCGGTATCGTTGGAACCGCCGCCGTCCCCAGCGGGGCGAGTACTGGCGAAAACGAGGCGGTCGAGCTTCGCGATGGCGACAAGGGCGTCTATGGTGGCAAGGGCGTGCTGAAGGCAGTGGGTTTCGTCAACGACGAGATTTCCAAGATTGTCGTCGGGATGGACGCCACGGATCAGCGCGGTGTTGACGACAAGATGATCCAGGCGGACGGAACGCCCAACAAGAGCAAGTTCGGTGCTAACGCGGTTCTGGGCGTGTCACTGGCGGCAGCGCATGCTGGAGCGCTGGCGACGGGCAAGCCCTTGTACGAATACCTCGGCGGTAAGGACGCGATAACGCTTCCGGTGCCGATGATGAACATTCTTAACGGCGGAAAGCATGCTGACGGCACGGTTGACTTCCAGGAATTCATGGTCCAGCCTTGGGGCGCCAAGACCTTCAGCGAAGGCCTGAGAATGGGCACCGAGATATTCCATGCCCTCAAGAAGGTGCTCAAGGGCAAGGGATACAACACCTCCGTCGGCGACGAAGGCGGGTATGCACCCAGCCTCAAGACCAACGACGAGGCCCCGGAGCTGATTCTCAAGGCGATTGAAGAGGCGGGATATACCCCCGGTAAGGATGTCTGGCTGGCGCTTGACCCGGCTGCAAGCGAAATGGTCAACGAGGCCCGGGCACGCGGTAAGGAAGGATACTGCTTCTTCAAGAGCGATCCCGACCGTATTGCGACCAGCGACGAGATGATCGACATCTGGGCGTCATGGTGCGAGAAGTATCCGATCCGCAGCATTGAGGATGGCCTTGGCGAGGACGACTGGGCAGGATGGAAGAAACTCACCGAGCGTCTGGGTGACAAGGTTCAGCTTGTTGGCGATGACCTGTTCGTCACCAACGTCAAGTTCCTGCAGCGCGGTATAGACGAGAAGTGTGGAAACAGCATCCTCATCAAGGTCAACCAGATTGGTTCGTTGAGCGAAACCTTCGACACGATCGATCTTGCGATGAGCAACGGCATGACGGCGGTGACTTCACACCGTAGCGGCGAGACCGAAGACACGACTATCGCAGACATCGCCGTGGCGAAGAATACCGGTCAGATTAAGACCGGCTCGGCGTGCAGAACCGACCGGGTCTGCAAGTACAACCAGTTGCTCAGAATTGAAGAGCGGCTTGGATCAAGGGCCGTGTATGGGTCAAATACCTGGACAAAAGGCTGAGAACGACACTCAGTTCGTCCCTCCATGGGCAAGCGCCATTGGACGATGGATAGGTTTTCTACTGCTGGCAGGGACGGCATCGGCCGTCCTTGCCGCAGTAATATTATTGCCCG
>CAZWAT010000026.1:0-21336 GCA_964632015.1 uncultured Planctomycetaceae bacterium | reverse complement strand
CTGTCCAGGCGGGTGTATAGGCGGTGGTGGCCAGCCGAGAATGACCAACAACGATATCCGCAAGGCTCGAATCGCCGCCATCTATAAGGAAGACGAAGGCAGACCCCTGCGAAAGAGCCACGATAACCCGGCAATTAAAGAAATCTACAAGGATTTCCTCGGCACGCCCCTGGGCGAGATATCGCATCACTTGCTGCATACTAAGTACACAAAACGCAGCAGAGTGTAATAAAGCCATAAACATATAGAGATGTGCAAGCGGGATCGGCATTGTTCGATCCCGCTTCAGTTTAACAGGCGTTGGAAGTATCAGTTAAGCAGCGAGTATTTGATCTGTCCGTTGACGATGGTCGCCACCGCGCGTGCTTTGAGTTCCCATCCGTGGTATGGGCAGTTTCGGCTGATGGAGGCGAAGGCGTCCAGGTCGATTGTCCAGTTGGCGTTTGGGTTGATGATGGTCACGTCGCCGGGGCCGTTGACGCTGAGCCTGCCAAGTTGCGGGTGTGAGTTCTCGATTACCGCCGCCGGGCCTGTGGTCATGCGGGCGATAAACGCGGGCCATTCCATCAGGCCCGTGTCGATAAGCGCCTTTGCGTAAAGCCCAACCGCGCAATCCAGAGAGATTATGCCGAACGGCGCAATGGCGAATTCCAGATCCTTCTCTTCCTTCGAGTGCGGGGCATGATCGGTCGCGAGGCATGAGATGGTTCCGTCCGCGACTCCCTGGCGTATCGCCTCGACATCCGCGCCGGTTCGTAGCGGAGGGTTCATCTTGTAGTTGGGATCGTATGTCGAGCACGCTGCCTCGGTCAGCAGAAGGTGATGAGGCGTCGCCTCCGCCGAAACGGATAGACCCTTATCAAGCGCCTGACGCAGAAGCTCGACGCTGCCTGCCGAGGAAATATGCTGTGCGTGATAAAGGCTGCCCGGCGTGCGCTCGACAAGCTCCAGGTCTCGACGAAGCATGATCTGCTCGCCCGATGCGGGTATTCCACCAAGCCCCAGGCGTACCGCCACCGCCCCGCTGTTCATCGATCCGGTCATCAGGTCGGGGTCCTGGCAGTGCTGCATGAGGGGCCTTGATAGCATGCCCGAGTATTGAAGCGCCCGTTGCATCAAAGACGCCGACGCCACCCCAAGCCCGTCATCCGAAAATGCCACCGACCCCGCTTGACTCATCATTCCCATCTCGGCAAGGTCTTTGCCTTCCTGCCTCCTGGTGATGCAGCCGACGGGTAGGACGCGCGCAAGATCAGCTTCAACAGCCCGTTGAATGACATAGTGAATGGATGTCTCGTTGTCCTGCGGGGGGTGCGTGTTGGGCATCGCCAGGATCGTGGTGAACCCCCCCGCCACCGCCGCCGCAGAGGAAGACGCGATCGTCTCTTCCTCTTCGTGCCCCGGTTCGCGACAGTGAACGTGAATGTCAATCAGCCCTGGACACACGATCATCCCATCGGCGTCAATGACGGTGCGGGCGCCTGGAGCGTCCGAACCTATGTGGGAAATCTTGCCACCAGAAATCGCGACATTGGTGACTTCGTCGAGATTCGAGGCGGGGTCTATAACCCTTCCGTTGCGAATGAGGATGTCGTTCATGGTCTCTCCAGCCGATGCGGTGTTGAGACGAAACCTAACATATGACCCCCTTGGGGGCAATGCGAATTGGCAAAACTCACACGCCCGCTGCAAGGGTCTCGCTGTTCACGCACGCATCGTGACAGGCTGTGGTCAGGTCAATCCGCATCTTCCAGCCGCTTTTGCCCGGGCCATAATAGTCTCTCAACATGCGTGTCCTGCCGAACCCAAGTGATTCATAAAGGGTAATTGCCGGAGTGTTGCTGACATCCACCTCGAGCGAAACAGACACGACGCCCTGGGCACGAAGCACGTCAAGACAGTTGACCAGCAATGCCCTGCCAAGCCCCCTTCCACGATAGGCCTGGTCTATGGCGATACTGTAAAGACGGGCCGAAACCACACCATTATGCCGGCGGCGAAGAACCAACGCGTCGCCAACCACCTTCGAATCGTATCGAATCACATGAACGCTCGCCGAGGGACTCTTGAGCAGATACCGGAGCTGCCTGCGGGACAACGCCAACGCCTTGGTAAAATTGTGGGTCTCCAACGCGAGCAGCGCGTCAAGGTCGCCCCAGTTGGCGCTGCAAAGCTCGAACGGAGCTGGCGAATCGCCACCGAAGCGTGCCTGGGTCATCGCAGGTGAAACGCGATGCATTCCAACCGACAAGGTCCGGATGGGACGCAGGATATATTTGTCCAACCTGCACAACGGGCGATAAGACTGCTTCGTCCACGCCAGTGATGGAATCTCCCAGTCATCACCGACGTTGCACAAAGTCGTGTGCGACCAGAACTGCCTGCAGAACTCGCTGAAGATGAACTGGGCACAACCCGCATATTGACGGTCGGCCTTCTCTATGACTATCCCGCAAGTATGCGAGTCGAGCATTTCACCAAGCGTAAAGCCAACCATCGCCCCATCGGCGTAAAGCACCATGCCTGTCAGGCCAAGCTGGGGCGCGAAACGAAGCGCCAGTTTGGAGGCGTGAACCTCGCGCGATCGCTTGATCGCGATTGCTCCGCCTGCCTCGTGTGATTCGCTCGCCTGGTCGTGCCACCTCGCGAGCATATCGAGACATTGCTCGCAATGCTTATCGACCAGGTATGGCTCGGTGTGCGCATCATACCTGCGGGCAAAGCGGTGTTTCGCCTGTCGCTTGGAGGCAAGCTCCGGACCGGTGAGATCGATCATCGCGGCGGTGGAGTACACGTAGTCGCCGCTCATTGGCTCGACACTGAACGCGCCAGCAGGAAGCGACGACAGAGTATCGGCGCTGACGTACTCGATGCGCGTGTGGTGTTCAAGGTGGTTGTGGGCGTTGTAGGCATCGCATATCGCAACCGCCTCGTCGAGAGCCGCAAGCGGATTGCCCGGCCCGACCGGCCAGAACAACAACGTCAACCCGCCGTCACCGTTGGCAAAGACGCACAGACAGTCGCGGATGAGCCTCCAGCGGAGATGAATCGCCTCGCGCCAGATGAAGGTGTTGGCAAAGGTGTAATCGGAAAGACGTGTGGAACAACAGGAAAACAACTGATCAAACACGGGCTTATGAGAGACACATACGTCCATGAGCCCATATGACCCAAAAGGATCGTCATCGTCCATAAAAGGTTTGAACAACCTCCCAAGGTGCCCGGGCCCCGGTCTGCCGATCGTGGAACCATCCATATCAAAGGTTCCCGGCGTATGCGGGCGGGGCAGATACCGGAGAATATACATCCTGCCTGATATAGTACGTAACGAAATCCGTCCGCTTCGCATAAAAATGTGCAGATGCACCAAAGGCCTTGTTGGGGCAGTACTTATGGACGTTAAGGTGGAGTCGGGGTCGAGTTTCTACGCGTCCATTTCGTATGAGCCCGGGGCGGCGGACTCGAACCGCGTAATGTCCTTTAGGAAGACGAGTTTCACGACGCCCGTCGGGCCGTTACGCTGCTTGGCGATGATAAGCTCGGTGATGTTGGTGGGCAGATAGTTTTCCTGCCCGATGTGGTAGTAATCCTCGTTGTGCAGCAGCATGATGACATCGGCGTCCTGCTCGATACTTCCGCTTTCCCTCAGGTCGCTCATCCTGGGCCTGTGGGATTCGCGATCGGTAGGCCCGCGGTTGAGCTGGGCGGCGCAGACGATAGGCACAGACAACTCTCTCGCCAGCGCCTTTATTCCGCGGGATATCTCGGTGATCTGCTCGTGCCTGGGCACCGACGATGGGCCTCCGTAGCTCATAAGCTGGAGGTAATCGAGGTAGATGCACTGAATGTCGTGGGCCGCCTTGAGCCTGCGCGCTTTGGCCCGAAGCTGAAGGATGGTCAGCACCGGCGTGTCGTCAACAAAGATGGGCGCCTGTTCAAGCTCGCCCGCCGCGTATTGAAGTTTCGTCCAGTCGTCGCTGGTGATCGACGCACGTCGCATCTGCCGAAGATCGAAACGGGCGTGCGACGCCAGAAATCGCTGGGCAAGCTGGGTGTTAGACATTTCGAGCGAGAATATCGCGACGGGTTTATGATCAACCACCGCCATGAATTCGCCAAGGTTCAGAAGGATCGACGTCTTGCCCATCGACGGACGTGCGGCGAGAATGATCATCTCGCCCTGCTGGAACCCGCTGGTCATCTCGTCAAGCTGGGTGTATCCGGTCGCCAGGCCCGTGATAAGCTTGCCCTCGTGGGCTTCGAGGTCTTCGAATGTCTGTTGCAAAAGGCTGCTGAGCCCGACGCTTTCCTGCCCGATCTTCTTCTGGGCGATCTGAAAGACGCTGTTCTCCGCGGAGTCGATGATCTTGGACGCTTCGTCTGATGAGTCATAAGCCTCCCTGATCATCTCGTTGCCCGCAAGGATCAACTCCCGCAGCAGCGCCTTGTCACGGACGATGTGGGCGTAGTATTCGGCGTTGCCCGCATCGGGCAGGCCATCAACCAGCGAGACGAGGTACTCGACCTTTCCTATCTCCTCAAGAATCTTGCGCTGGGCAAGCTCCTCGCGCAGTGTGACAAGATCGATGGGCTTGTTGGCCTGGCGCATGTCCACGATGGCCTGGTAGATAGACTGGTGGGCAGGCGTGTAGAAATAGCTTGGCTCGACGATCTGCACCACGATGTCGATAGCTGCAGAGTTGAGTATCATCGACCCAAGGACGCAACTCTCGGCGTATATGGAATGCGGAGGCACCCTGTTGGGAATATTGTCGCCGTTACCTTGCGTCGCCATGCCTTCCTTGGCCTCCTTATGGACAGAAAGAACTGTCCCCGACCCGCCCCAACAGTGTGCGGGGCGGGCCTGGGATGCTAACGTTCAAACGTCGCGAACTTTACTGCTCGTCCGCTGGGGCCTCTTCGGCGGGTGCTTCCTCGACGTCTGTGTCCTCCCGCAGGGGAACCACCCAGACGCCGACGGACGCAGTGATGTCTTCGGCGAAGACGACCCTGACGTCATACTTATCCAGTTGACGAATGGCGTTGTCAAGGATGATGTTGCTGGGCTCGACGAACACTCCGCCTTCGGCAAGGGCTGAGGCGATCTGGGCAGGCCCGATCGAACCATACAGGTGTCCTTCCTCGTTGGCGCGTGCGGGGATGGTGACTTCCCTACCGTCGACTGCCTTGGCCTTGAGCTGAAGCTCGGCGCGTTCCTTGGCGAGTTGTTCGAGGTATCGCTGCTTCTCTTCCTCGACTGCCTTGATGTTTCCGGGGGTCGGCTGGACGGCAAGGTCCTGGGGAAGCAGGTAGTTGCGGGCAAAGCCCGGTTTCACCGTCACCACGTCGCCGATCTTGCCCAGCTTGGCAATGTTTCTTTTCAATAGCACTTTCATGCGGGTATTCCTATGTAAATACGTTGCTAGCTGACGTAGGGCATCAGGGCCATGAACCGCGCGTACTTGACGGCATTTTTGACCTTCCGCTGGCAAGAAGCGCAATTTCCACTTCGCTTGCGAGAGAAAAGCTTGCCATGCTGAGTCACCAGCTTTGAGAGCACGGCGATGTCTTTGTAGTCGATCGTCGCGTTCTTGTCTTTGCAGAAGCGGCACTTGGCCTGCTCGCGGAAACGCGGTTTTCGCTTTCGCTTCGAGGCGCCTGGTCGTGCACCAAATCTTTTGGCCATCTTGATAACCTCAATTCCTGTCGCCGCATATCGCGGCAGCGGTTGTAAATGTCTCTACCGACCCGGTAACGTTGGGTCAGAACGGAATATCTTCTCCCGTTGGCGGGGGTTCATCCACATCGTAACCTGTAGGCTCGTTCTGGGGTGCGCTTCGCATGGGCTGACGCGACGCGCTGTCTTGGGAGCCGCCTCCGGTCGGAGCGCCGAGGAACTGGAACTTGTCAACCATCACGCGATGCTTGCTCTGCTTGGTTCCATCCTTCGCCTCCCACCGTGACTGGGTAAGCCTGCCCTCGACGAGCACCTGCTTGCCCTTGGAAAGGTACTGATTCGCGGTCTCGGCACTTTTACCGAAGACGCGACAATCAATGAAGCACACATCCTCGCGATTGTTGCCTTGGGCATCCCTGAAGCGGTGATTGATCGCCAGCGAGAACTCAGTTACCGGCGTCTTGCTGGGCAGGTACGACATCTGCGGATCGCGGGTCAGGTTGCCTATCAGAATGATCCTGTTGTAATTCGCCATGGTTGTGCTCCCTGTAGCGGCATGCGAAATGGCTCGCTATGCCTGGGTTTCGTCGTCCTTGGCCGGTTCGTCCTGCTTCTCGTCGTCCTTGGCAGGTTCATCCTGCTTTTCGTCAGACTCCGGTTGGGGCTCCTGGCCCTGGTCGTCCGGCGCAGGGGTTTGCTGCGGTTGGTCGGGTTCGCTCTGGGCCTTAGACTCATCAGAGGCAGATTCGTCGCCAGCGTTGTGTTCGGCGTGCTCGCCCTCTTCGTGCTCCTCAGGGTTTCGCTGCGCAGCGACCATCGCGGGGGTCTCGGCATTGATCTTCTCGTCTGTGATCTTGTCGCGACGCAGGAACATGGCGCGAAGGATGCGCTCGTCGAGCTTGAAATCGTGCTCGAGTTCGACGATCATGCTCGGGTCGATCTTGAAGTAGGTCAGGATATACAGGCCTCGCTTCCTGCCGCGGATCTCATACGCCAGCTTTCGTTCGTCCCACGGCTTGATCGAGAGGATCTCGGCGCCACGGCGCTCGAGGACCGTGCGGATAGGTTCGCTGACGGCGTTGAAATCGGGGTTGCCCGAGTCCAATAGGAACATCGCTTCATAGGTTCGTTTGTTGTCCATTCGCTCTTCCGTTCTGAAGGCTTACTCTTCCTGCCGCGTTGTGCGGTTGTACTTATCCATGACGGGACCAGTCCCGGCACGGACCCAAAGTTCCACCGCCTGCGAGGCCTGTTCGATCGAATGTCGAATAACGGGCTCCTCGTCAGGCGAGAAGTTCGATAAAACATAATCGGCGGCGTCCATATACGCCGGGGCCGATCCGATGCCGATTCTCAACCTCGACACTTCGGACGTGCCCAACGCTCGTATCACGTCGGCCAAGCCCTTGTGACCACCAGCGGAACCTTCTGTCCTGGCCCGCAACTGGCCAAGCCCAAGGTCGAGATCATCCAGGATCACCAGCACGTCCGGCAGTTCGATCCGGTAGAAGTTCATCGCTTCCAGAACGGATCGTCCTGATAGATTCATATATGTTGCTGGCTCCAGCAGCAACACCTTCGCGACCCCCCCGATGTCTCGCGCGTCGGTCACAATGCCCCCAAAAGCACGGCGACCAGCGTCCAGCGACCACATCCGTCGCAACTGTTCCACAACCATGAACCCGACATTGTGGCGGGTGCATGCGTACTTTCTGCCGGGATTCCCCAACCCGACAACCAACCTTGTAAAATCTTCTCGCAACAGTCCTTCCCGATTGGGCCTGTGCCAGTTCGGTCAGCCAAGACCAGACGCGGGCTACGTGGCCTCTTCGCCTTCCTCTTCCTTCTTCTCGCCGATGACCTCGGGCTCGGCGGTACCGGCCGGGGCTTCCTCGGCTTGTTCTTCTTCGGTGACGACGGAGACCGAGCAGATAAGCGCTTCGGTGTCGATAAGAAGTCGAGCACCCTGGGGCAGAGCTATGTCCCCCGCCTTGATTGAGTCGCCGATCTTCAGCTCGCCAACGGGCACACGTATCTCCTCGGGAATCGAGGTGACCTGGCACTCGATGTCGAGGTCGCCAATGATCTGCGAGAGTACCGCGCCCTCTTCGGCAGGTTTGCCGCGAAGAATGATGGGAACCGTGACTTCAACGCGCTCGTCAAGATTGACGCGGGCGAAGTCCACGTGAAGAAGCGTCGAACCGAACGCGTCGTACTGTGCATCCTTAATAAGAACGTTTTCGGTGTGGCCGTCGATGTCCAGCGCGAAAAGCCTACCGGCGCCGTGAATCGCCATTTCCAGCTCATGTCCAGAAACGGCCACCGCTCGCGGATCCTGCTTATGTCCGTAGATGATGGCGGGTACGAGTCCGCTCTGTCGCAACTTACGGGTGTGTCTGGTTCCGCGACCGTCGCGAGCTACCGCTTTCAACGTTTCCATGCTCTTCTCCTGGCGCCGCCGGTTATCACTTGCGGCCGCCTTGTTTCAAAAACAGACTGCTGACAGATTCGTCATTGTGTATGCGATAAATCGCCTCGCCCACAAGCTTGGCGACGGACAATACTGTAACCTTGCCCAGTTGGGCAACCTTCTGTTCGTCGGCGGGCACGGTATCGGTGACGACGACCTCGTCGATAGGGGCTTCGCGAATGCGCTCAACGGCGGGGCCGCACAAAACCGCGTGGGTCGCCCCGACGAGGATACGCTTGGCGCCCTCGCTCTGGCAGAGCCTCGCGGCGTTGCAGATTGTGCCCGCAGTGGAGATCATGTCATCCATCATCAGCACCGTCTTATCCTTGACGTCACCAATGAGGCGCCCCACTTCCACATCCTGGCCGCTGATTCTACGCTTGTCAACAATCGCAAGATCGCCACCCAGTCGCTCGGCGTACATCCTCGCTCGCTTGGCGTTGCCCGGGTCGGGGCTGACCAGCACCAGATCGCCAAGATCCAGCGAAGACCAATACCTGCTCAAAACAGGCTCGGCGTAGAGATTGTCCACCGGAATGTCAAAGAAGCCCTGTATCTGGGCGGCGTGCAAGTCGATAGTCAATACCCTGTCGGCGCCGGCTGTGGCAATAAGGTTCGCCACCAACTTGGCTGTGATGGGCACGCGACCCTCATCCTTGCGATCCTGGCGGGCGTATCCGAAATAGGGAATCACCGCCGTAATTCGCTCTGCCGACGCCCGTCGGGCACAATCGATGAAGATCAGCAGCTCGATGAGGCTGTCGTTCACGTTGCAGCATGTGGGCTGGATGATGAATATGTCCCTGCCGCGGACGTCCTCTTCAAGCTTGATGAGCAACTCACCATCTGGGAATGGCTGGATTTTAACCTGGCCAAGAGGCATGTTCAGATAGTCGCTGACCTTCTGAGACAACGCCAGGTTTGCTCTTCCGCTGAATATCTTCATGATTACTGTTCCGATGCAGCCACGCGCTGCGATAACTCTTTTTGTCGCCAATTAAGGCAATATTCTACCCGGCCAGGACTCGAACCTGGAATAGAAGGACCAAAACCTTCTGTGTTGCCAATTACACCACCGGGTAATCTGGCAAACCTGCCGGCCAGGTGGCGTCTCGACAACGCCGGCGAAGAAAATACGCATGTAGCGGCGGGGGATCCTTTCGGAGGCTCAAGCAGTCGGCCGCGACCTCGCTGCCCGTTGTCTCAAATGAGACGCGCCCCTTGCGAAAGAAAGACGCCAAAGCGCAATAGTGTATACGTCCCCCACCGATGTGTCAATCATCGAAAAAGCATTTTTATGTAAAGACTCTCAAGTCGCTGTAAAACCAAGACTTAGGCTTCTCGCGGCAGCCCTAGGAGTGCCGCGATGCGGTCGAAATCGTCCAGGCTGTAGTACGATATCGCGATTACACCGGAATTCTTGTTGCGATTTGGGTATATCTGAACCTGTGTCCCGACCACTGCGGTGAGACGTTCCTCAAGATCCTGAACGTAAGCCGGTGGAGTTTCATTGGGCCTTGGGGATTCCGTCTGCGGCTTTTCAGGTGAAGCTGTTTCGGCGGCGATACCATACGCCATTGCCTCAAGCTGTCTGACCGATAATGCGTTGGTGACTGTTTGGCGGGCGAGTTCATTCTGCAAGTCCGGCTGTCCCGATAAGCCTGCAATTACCTTGGCGTGGCCGAAGCTCAGATGTCTGTCACGGATAAGAGCCTGTATGGTGTCGGGTAAGTCTAGTAATCTCAAATGGTTAGAGATTGTAGTGCGGGGTTGCCCAAGCTCCTTCGCCGCGGTTTCATGCGTTAGGCGGAATCTGTCCAGGTATTGCCGATAAGCTAAGGCCTTTTCGATGGGGTTGAGGTCTGTTCGCTGGATGTTCTCGATAATCGCCCACTCCAGCATCTGCTGCTGGGATGCTTTGCGGACGATGCATGGCACCGTTTCAAGCCCAGCAAGCTCGGCCGCTCGCAGTCTGCGCTCACCAGCAATCAGCGCATATGGTGTGGGGGCCGACGGGTCGGAGACCTTCACTACCAGCAACGGTTGAAGTATGCCCTGCTGCCGGATACTTTCGGCAAGCTCCTGTAGTTGTTGCGAGCGGAATTCCTTTCTCGGCTGGTATGGGTTGGGCGAGATGTCTCCGACCGGGATTTCTTGCGGCTGTCCGTCGAGGTTGGAGACAGATGCGTCCTGTAAAACCTCAGAATTGGAGACGCCGGACGCGTTCTGCGCTTCTGAGGATGAATTACTGATCAGGCTTGATAGGCCCCTGCCAAGCCTTGGCTTGGCGCCGGATGACTTGCTCTTTGCCATCGTAGTTCTCCTTTGTTCCATATGGAACTAATACGAGGATAATCACGATTGGAGACGATTCAAGATAAAAGCGTGAAATCTGGTGCTGTTCCACATGGAACGATAAATTCAGGCGAGAATATGACTGCTGGCGAGGATGAGGAGAGACCAGAGCCGGTGGCTGTGGTCGTCGATACCGTTTAGATGGTCGTTAACAAGGCCATGTATGGCTTGTGGACGGAATATGCCAAGGTTCAGGAAGGATTTGTCGAGGAGAATTTCCTGGAGTTGGAGACGTAGGTCAGTTTGGAGCCACCGAGCAAGCGGTACGCCAAACCCACGCTTTGGGCCGCTAAGGACATGGGGGGGCAAAATGTCTCCAAAGGCCTCGCGAAGAATCGCCTTGCCCCTGGATCTGCGGGTCTTGAGGTGCGTTGGCATGGAAAAACCTGACTCGACCACGCAGCGGTCAAGGAATGGAGCCCGAAATTCGATTGATGAAGCCATAGACGCCAGGTCTGTCTTAACTAGAAGGTCGTCTGGCAAATAGACCATCAGGTCATGATACTGAGCGCGGGCGAATTCATCCTCAATATCCGCATCCTCGTATAGGTCGGTAAACCAACGACATGGGGCTTCAAGATCAAGTTGGGCAGCAAAGTCTTCGGCGAGCAAAAAATGCAGGTCTTCGGCAGAGAATAGGGAGCGATGCATGAAATATTGTTGGGCAAAAGGGTGAGGCAAGGCGTCGGCGAACCGTATAAGCCTTCTCAGGCGGCTTTTTTCATGTTTTGGAGACACCAGCGACGCTAGGCCGGCAGCGAGCCTGACCGCCAGAAACGCCGGGGTGGACATGTTTGAGGCGAGATGCATAGCGCGGTAGCGGTCATATCCGCCAAAAACCTCGTCTCCGCCGTCACCAGTCAGGACTACCTTGACGTGCTCGCTGGCCGCCGCCGATATGAGGAGGGTGGGCAATGCGCTGGAATCGCCAAAAGGTTCCGCAAACGCATTGGTCACAGCCGAGATCGCATCGGCCGGCTTCACATCAATAAGCAGCTCTGTGTGATCGGTACCAAACAGGCGGGCCGACTCTGAGGCTGGGCGCCTTTCATCATACAGCGGATCCGCAAAACCGGCAGTGAAGGTCTTGACACCTCCGGCTGTGCCTGCATGGTGACACATGATTGCTGTAATGATATTTGAGTCGATACCTCCGCTTAAAAGCGAGCCGATTGGGACGTCGCTGACCATGTGCGACCTCACCGCTGCTGTAACTCTCTCACGCACAATATGCGGCCAATCATTATCAGACGCAGTGTCTGCCTGCACGGGCTGCCAATAGCGAACAGGTTCGGAGGGTTCATCGCGAACTGTCAGCCACGACCCAGGGGGAAGCTTGTGAATGCCGGACCAAATCGACCGTGGGGCGGGTACGTAACCTAGTGCCAGATAAAAGGTTAAGTTTGCATGGGACACGTGATCGCTGGTGTCGCTGTGACGAAGAAGGCCCTTTGCTTCGGAGGCGAAGGCCACTCCGCCGGGGATGTTGCAATACCAGAGGGGTTTTTGGCCTAACCGATCTCGGGCGAGAAATAGTTCACGTGCGTGGGCATCATAAATTACAAGCGCGAACATTCCTTCGAGGTGATTCAGCGCTTGGGGACCCATTTGGGCGTAAAGGTGCAAAACCACCTCGGTGTCACCATCCGTCCTGAAGCTCACCCCTTTGCCAGTTAGAAACTGACGAAGGCTCCTGAAGTTGTAAATCTCGCCGTTATATGCAATTGTGAATCTGCCATCGGGCGTTGACATCGGCTGGTGAGAACGGTGAGGGTCGATAATGGCTAGCCTGCGAAATGCGATGGCACAGGCACCAGTAGGACAAAGAAAGGATGCAGCCTCGTCCGGGCCGCGGTGCGATAATGCCCCAGCCATGTCTTCCGCAAGATGTAAGTCGCAGCGGAAGGAAGGGTTACGACGAAATTCTCCTGCAAATCCGCACATGCGGTATTATAGCTATTGCCAGTCTGCCTTGGTGAAGTGGTTTTTAAAGGTTTCGTTTGCCGGATCGTTGAGGAGTGCCTGGAACTCGTCATCTGGCACCCAGCGGCACTCGCCGTTGGCGAACAGTACGGTTCTACCGCTTGCGCTGAAGCGGTGGGAGAACTCGCAGGCCCTCAGTGTGGTGGTGCTGATGCCGCGTTCAACGGAAGGAACCGACAGGTAAAAGAAGCCCACCGGCTTGTCGGGATGCGCGTGGAGCGTGAGGACCTCGGTACTAATCTGGCCGTTATCGATCATGTCCTGAATCGATGTGGGAACAGTCGGGCTGCGCCTGACGATGGTGTCAATGATCTGTAACTGCTGGCGTGACCAGTCTTTATTTCGGGTTTCGACAACTTCGCTACGAACAGGCAGGAACATCGCTATGCCCACGATGGCGGAGAGCAGAATTATGGCGCCCATGGGCACGACGGCTATCTTGAGTGCTGCCACGAAAGGGATGTCATAGTATGCGAAGAATACGAGGGAGGCGGTAAAGAATGCCCCAATCGCACCAGGAAAGAGCGCGAAGATTCGCAAATCCGCTCCGGCGGCGGCGCCTATGGTATGTGTCAGTAGAAACAGAACGCCTCCGCCTATCATCGCAGCGGCGCCACCCACAGCGGCTGCCATCACGCCCTTAGCAACCTGCGGACGTCGTTGCTGGGCATACTTGCGATATCTGGATGCGAGCAGGTATCCGCCCCCAGCCAGCCATGCCAGGAAAAGCAGAAGTATAGGCACCAGTTGCCATGGCCTGAGGTAATCGTGAAAGTTCTCCACTGATCGCTCCTTAGCTGGAATACAGACAGGTCAGAACACCCTGAGCATATCGATATTCATATCGTCAAGCAAGCTCTCAAACTTCGTTGTGATCGTGACAAATGTTGCGAGCGGGTTGCTCGGCGCGTGGGCGTTGGGCTAAAATCATCGCGGAAGGATCAAGAAATGCAGGATGATGCGATTACGCTTGAGGAGATATGGGACTTTCAGGCCCAGCTGAATCGTCGCGCGGGTTTCGATACTCGGGCGTTGGGTGAGCGTCTGGTGGAGCTCGAATCGGCGGGCGAGCTGCCGGCCGAGGGAGGACACCGCGTCGAGGTGGGGCGTGCACTGAAGAATTACATCGACGCCATGTCATCGGAATGTCACGAGCTGATGAATTGCCTCTCATGGAAGCACTGGTACAAGGAGGCACGCGAGGGCAGGCAGCACGAGCTTCAGGACATCCAGAACGCCCGCGTGGAAATAGTGGACATGTTCTTCTTCTGGATCAGCATGTGTCAACTGCTGGGTATGGATTTAGATATGATTATGCGTTTATACGCCAAGAAGCTTAAAATCAACCATCGCCGCCAGGACGAAGACCGCTCTCAGGCGATGCACGGCGAGCACGAGGACGAGAATCGCCAGGTGGTGTAGCTGCACCGTCGCTCCGGTTTCGTGGCGTTTTGGCCGTGCGAAAAATGTTGCAGGTCTGGCGCAATCGCGGTAATCTGTATGCAACAGAGATATTTAAAGGACGCCCGAAGGAGCGTCCTTTTTGACAAATATAGGAACGGGAGTTCCTGACGATGGCTAAACCGGTCAACAATAATGGCAACGGCACTCATCTTCCGTTCGAGCGAGAGATAGAGGGTCTGCACAAGCAGATCTGTGCCCTCGAAGCCAGCCAGGTCGAAACGGGCAGGAATTATTTCAACGAGATCCACCAGTTGCGTGCTACGTATGTATCGCTTTTGCGCACGACGTATCAGAATCTCACGCCTTGGCAGATGGTGCAGGTGGCGCGGCATCCGCAACGGCCTCAAACGTGCGACTACATCAGCATGATGGTGCGCGACTTCATGGAGCTGCACGGCGATCGGCGATTCGCCGACGACAAGGCGATACGGTGTGGCCTTGGCAGGGTAGGGGGCGAGAAGATCGTCCTCGTTGCCCAGCAGAAAGGCAAGGAAACCAAAGAGAAAATCGCTTGCAACTTCGGCTGCGCTCACCCGGAAGGTTATCGCAAGGCCTTGCGCGCGATGAAGCTGGCCGAGAAATTTCATCTTCCAGTCGTCACTATGATCGACACAGCGGGGGCGTATCCGGGCATTGGTTCGGAGGAGCGTGGCGTCGCCGAGGCGATCGCCCGCAACATGCTTGAGATGAGCAGGCTCAAGACGCCCATCGTGGTGGTGGTGATAGGGGAGGGCGGCAGCGGTGGAGCGCTGGGTATCGGCGTTGGTGACAGAATGGCGATATTTGAGCACGCGTATTATTCGGTCATCAGTCCAGAGGGTTGTGCGAGCATCCTGTGGCGAACCGGCGAGAAGGCTGCCGACGCCGCGGAGGCGATGAAGATCACGCCCCGCCACCTCAAATCGCTTGATATTATTGACGACATTATCTCCGAGCCCCTTGGCGGAGCCCACCGAAACCCGGCGGAGGCAGCGAGCAATCTGGAGCGTTATATTGTCCGCACACTGCGCGAGTTGTCGCGGTCAAAAGTACAGGCCCTGACGGAAGCGCGTTACACACGGTGGCGGCGAATGGGCAAGTTCGTTCATCTTCCGCAGGTAACCGAAGCGGACGCCATGGCCACGACGTAAAGCATCATTCCCCACGGCGTTGTCGGCGTAGCCGTGCCGAACAACGCCATCGACTTCGTCGCAGAAGCACGACAACGCATCCCGCGCCCAGCAGGGCCAAAACGCTTGGTTCCGGCACTGGTGCGGGTTCTTGGGCCATTGTCAGGTTGTCGCCCCCGTCATCAGCACGAGAACCATCATCGCCAATATGGAAATCCTGCGATAGCGACTCGCATGCTGCTGGCGCCTGTGTGGTCACGCCGGCAACAAGCAGCACCGCGCATAATGCAGCTATTGATTTGAGCGTAAAAATTCCTGTCGATGCAGTTTGTCTACCCACGGACGAAAATCCTCCGCCAGCGAACTGGCATGGAGCCTCCATGCAGAACGTAGAAACTAACCACAAATAACGAAAGTCACGAATTGGTAGGCGAGCCCCCTACGAATGGCGTCGCATCTCCAATGCCTATTGTATCCACGAAACGGGATATTGCGATAGATAGTTTTCCTTTTCTCAGGCAAATTTTCCATCTCCTGCCCGGCTGCGGGGCGATAGATCCGCCCCGTGTCGCAGTTGGTTGCCCCATACGCGACTTTTGCAGTGCTATAAGACTGGGAATTATTGTAAACTCCGCAAACCAGTGACGTGTGAAAGGATACTGAGATGAGGATTTTGCTTGTAGGCAGTGGTGGAAGAGAAGATGCGCTTGCGTGGAAGATATCCCAATCGCCATTGTGCGATAAACTGTATGCCGCGCCCGGCAACCCAGGGATCGGCAGATATGGCGAGTGTGTGAACATATCGGCCGACGACATCGCGGGTTTGCTGGCGTTCGCCTCCGAGAATAAGATAGACATGGTCGTTGTAGGTCCAGAAGACACCCTCGCCGCGGGGCTTGCTGACGAGCTTCGCGAAGCTGGCATCATGTGCTTCGGGCCTGGGGCGCAAGGCGCCAAAATCGAATCGGACAAGGCATACGCCAAGAACCTCATGCGTGGAGTATCTGTACCGACGGCCGAGGCGCGAATCTTCAATGACTTCAACGCCGCAAAGGAATACGTCCTCAGCAGGGATCATGGCGTTGCGGTCAAGGCTGCGGGACTCGCCAAAGGCAAGGGTGTCGTCATCTGCCAGGAACCCTACCAGGCGCTCAAGCCCCTCGAACAGATGATGCAGGAGCGAATCTTCGGCGATGCGGGGGTGACGGTGCTCATCGAAGAGCTTCTTGTAGGCCCGGAGGCGACAGTGCTCGCGTTGTGCGACGGCAAGAGCATCTATCCGATGGAGCCCTCGCAAGATCACAAGCGCGTGGGCGACGACGACACAGGCCCGAACACCGGCGGGATGGGGGCGTACAGTCCTGTGCCAATCATCACCCCCAACATGATGACCCGTATCGAAAAAGAGATTCTCGTTCCCGTTGTGGACGCGATGCGACGCGACTTCGGGCGATACGAGGGAGTGCTTTACGCAGGGCTGATGTTCACCCCGGCCGGGCCTAAGGTGATCGAGTTCAACTGCCGCTTCGGCGACCCCGAATGCCAGCCCCTCATGATGCGTCTGCGAAGCGACCTGCTTGAAACGATGGTCGCCGTCTGCGAACACCACCTTGATCAGGTGACGCTCGAATGGGATCCCCGACCGGCCGTTTGCGTGGTCATGTCCAGCGGTGGATATCCGGGCGAATACGAAAAAGGTCTTGAAATCACGGGCGTCGAAGACGCTGAGGCCCTCGGCGACGACGTGAAGGTGTTCCATGCGGGCACGGGGCTTCGCAATGGCAAGCTGGTGAACACGGGTGGAAGGGTGCTTGGCGTAACCGCTCTTGGCGAGACCGTTGCCGATGCCCAGAAGCTCGCATACGAAGCCGTCGCCAAGATCCACTGGAAAGGCTGCTACTACCGCAAAGACATCGCCGCCAGGGCGATCAATCAGGGCTGACCGGTTGCGCACAGCCGAAGCGATGTCTTCTTGAGCTCGGCGTGGGTGGGCAATATCCGAACATCCGCCCCAAGCCTGCGGGCCTGTGTGTTGACAAGCTCGTGAAGCTCCCGCTCGCTTCGGCCATGAAACATCGCAAAAAGGTTCCATCGCCAACCAGGCAGGGGGGTTACGTCCCGAAGGTAGCAATGCGTAACTTCTGGCAGGGCCGCAAGTTGTGTGCCGATCTGGTCCGCCCGAGCACCCGCCTCAAATGCGCAAAGGGCGTTTGCGACCACCCCCACCCGTCTGTGGGCGGGGATGACGGCGATGCGTTTGATAACACCCTCGTCAAGCCACCTCCGCGCGTTTGAGATGACGGTTTCCTCATCGACTCCGTCAACCAACTCGGCGAAAGGCCTGGGGGTGATGGACAGCGAACCGCAAAGGGCGTAAATCACACGACGCAGCATGTCATCGACATATATACACATGCCATCCACCTTGCCGGTTTGAGGCTCGGGGCCAGTGTTGCCATGCCCGCCTGCGTACTGTCCGAGGGTGTGGAACACCACGCGTGACTTGTAGATCCTGGTCGCCCGAAGCGCCGCAAGGGTCAGGCCGCTGCTTCGCGAAAGCTCATCCATTGCCGACAAGAGAGCATCCCTGCCGGTCATGGTGAGGGTAAACCACAAATCATACCTGCTGCCCGCCCTGGTGTAACAATGTGTCACGCCAGGATGTTCAAGTATCGGGTCAATGCTGTAAGTATCTGTGGTTGCTGCGGTTATCAGCGTAGAAACATACCCCAGCCGCTTGGCGTCAAACACTGCGCCAATCCTGCGGATGGTTCCATCCGCGCTCAGCCGGCGAAGGCGGGATATGACATCCCGCTCACTCATGTCGAGTTGGGCGCCGAGTTCCCTGAATGGCCTGCTCGACAGGGGCAGGCGCCTGTGGGCCAGCGAGATCAATCGCAAATCGTCGTTATCCAGCTTTTTGGGTGTCGGCGCCGGTTTGGGCTGATATGTGCAATATGGTTCGGATGCGAGGTAGTCGCCATGCTTCGCCATCGCCCTCGCGCGACAGCCGGAGCACAGAACGCGAAACTCGCACCGGCCGCACTTGCCTTTGTACGAGTCGACATTGCGAACTTCCTTGAGCATCGGCGAGTCCCGCCAGATCGAAGTGAAATCCATGCCTGTCTCGCGCAGGTTGCCGCAAGGTACGTCAAGAAAGCCGCATATCTGCACCACGCCCACATGGGATATGAAGGCGAACGACTTTCCGCCCAGACAGCCCCTGTTTGCGGGGCCTCGAACCGTGCCAAGCTGGTGGATGATTCGTTGATAATGCGGTGCGCACGTCACGCGCAAGGCGATTCCGCTAGAACGCTGCGATGCGAACCAGTGGAGGGTGCGTTCGTACTCTTGGGCGGATAACTCCAAATCTTTCAAGGCTTTACCTCGACCTGTCGGGACGAGTAAAAACGGATTGAAGACCGAGGCGCCGAGATTTTTGGCTAAATCAAGAATCTCTCCTGTCATCTCGACGTTGTACTTCGAGACGGTGGTGTTGATCTGGAAGTCCACCCCAGCCTTCCTCAGCAACCTGGTTGCACGGATGCACGCCTCAAATGATCCCGGCGACTGGCGGAAACGGTCATGCGATTCGCTCGTTGGCCCGTCGATAGAGATGGAAACCCGACGGACGCCGCTTTCTTTCATCCTTCTGACTGACTGTTCATCCACGAGCATTCCGCATGTCGCAAGCGCTACGTGCAGGCCCTTGCTAGTCGCGTAGCTGGCGATATCCCACACATCGTCGCGCAACATCGGCTCGCCGCCGGTGAGAATAAGGATGGGTTTTGCTAACGCGGAGATGTTGTCGATCAGCGTAAAGCATTCATCTGTCGATAGTTCACGTTCGCTGGGCTCTGTTCGTGACGAGGCCCGGCAGTGTCTGCATTTAAGCGGACACGCCCGCGTCAACTCCCATGCGATTACGCGAGGTGGCGTGGTTTGGTGGGGGTTCATTCTTCTCTCGCCCTGGGTGATGGTGGGGCTATCTCCTCGTCGGTGAGATAACAGGCGTCGTCATATCCCCACGCATCTCCGGTCAAAAACAGTGCGCGCGCCCTGAAATTGCCGCCGCACACGTCGAACCATCGGCATGCGGCGCACCTGCCGATAATGTGTAATCGTTTGTTGCGTAACGCGTTAAGAGTTTCGTTTGTCTTGTCTGACCATATTTTCGAGAAAGGTCTGCCCGGTTCAAGCACGTTGCCCAGTGTCTTGGCCCGCCAGAACTGATCGGGGTGAACGTCGCCGTTCCAACTGACGCACCCTATGCCAACGCCGGTGGAATCTCCGCCGTTGCGCCGGAGCAGTTTCAGCGCCTCCCGGGCGCGTGGGTGGGACTCTTTGACCATGCGCATGTAAAGATATGGTCCGTCGGCGTGGTTGTCGACTGTGAGAATCTCTTTGGGCATCCCTTTTTGGAAGAGCCTGGCGGTGCTGTCTATTATTCTGTCAACGGCGTTTCGTGTCTGCTGGTGTGACAGGTCGTCGCCAGACATCGCCCGCCCCCTTCCGGTATAAACCAGGTGATAGAAGCACGCCCGTGGGATGTTTTCATCGCAAAGAAGCGTGAAAATATCGTCGATTTCGCTGAAATTGCGTCGAGACAGCGTCAGCCGTGCTCCGGTCTTGACCCCGGCATCGCGACAGAGACGAATCGCGCGGATCGCCGCGTCAAACGCCCCGTCCTTTCCTCGAAACGCGTCATGAGTCTGGGCGAGCCCGTCGAGCGAAACCCCCACATAATCCACGTTCACCTGTGCAAGATGATCGGCAACTCGCTGGTCGATCAGGGTACCGTTGGTCGAAATCACCGCCCTTAGCCCCGCAGACCGCGCATGTTGAACAAGTTCAATCAGGTCGGTTCTCATCAAGGGCTCGCCCCCGGAGAACAGCACCACCGGGCATCCGAACCCGGCAAGATCGTCAAGCATCGCCTTGCCTTGGTCGGTGGTCAGTTCGTCACTGGAGCATGACGCATTTGAAGCGCTGTAGCAGTGGGCGCACGAAAGGTTGCATCGTCGAGTGCAGTTCCACACCACTACGGGTTTTCTGGTGCCTGCGCGCAAAGGCGAAGCCTTGTGGCCGTAGCGTAGTGAATCCGACCGCTCTGTCGATCCGCAATAAAGCTTCGATATACCGATCATCGCATCGGATTATACGCTGGAATAGGCCTTTTAGCCCGCCTGACCTTTACAACCAGCCTGTCATTTGGGCAAGAAGCCTGCAATAATCGACAAAATTGTTCCACGAAACGTCGGAGGGCACGCCATGATCGCAGCCGGGTATGAAACCTCCGTCCTTTATTACCGGTTCAATGCGAGCGAGCTCCTGGCGGATCGACTCTCCGCCTTTGGCGATGCACCGCTTGTCCACGCCCTGGCGAAACGCGATGTCATGTCCGAATTGGCGGCGGAATTCGACAATGTCGCAATGGGCAGCCACCTCGATCGGGTCGCAGACGTTAATGCCCGATTCGATCCACAGTGGTATAAGTTCGCCGATGTACCCGTCACTGTCCATGTCGATTAAAGACACGCCCTTGGATCGCACCAGTGATGACCACTGTTTCCATGCGGGCATGCAGAACCGCCTCGCCATATCCATCGAGATCATTGATTTTGCCTTGTAGGCCATGTCTTCGCTGATGCCCAGCACGTCGAAGCTCGTCCGCGCCAGCAAGCGTTCGAGCATTTCGGTTACGAAGCTGGTCCAGAACTCGGCCATCTCGTCGACCAGTTCGGGTTGCTCGATCATCATCATGCAAAGCCCCTCGAACCCGCACCATTCCCTTAGTTGCCAGAACGGCCCGCTGACCTGAACCTTCGCAATCCCTTGTTGATCGCATTGTTTTTCGTACTCCTCGGCGAACCTGCCGGGGTCATCGATCTGGTATCGCTCCTTCATGGTCAGCCAGTCCCCGCGCGTCTCGACGGGACAGCGAATCCAGCGGCGCGTCACAAAGTCTTTGGCTTTGCGAAGATACGTAATGTCGAACTCGTCCGATATTTCGCAGACATTGCCCTTCCAGTCCTGCACGACGTAGTGGCCGTCCTTGTGTTCAAGAACCTTCTCTTCAAACTGGGGGATCATGCGAAAGTCCACGTACGGCGAGACGTTCTTAGGCGGTGTCTCTTCAATGCCCAGCAATTCCATCACATGCTGTACGGGGTTGGCGTTCTCGGGCAAACCTTCTTTCATCCATCGCTGGAGAGTCGATTCTCGGCCATTGCCTGGTTCAAAGGGTATACGATCGGGCTTCTGGAACGTCAGTGTCT
>CAZWAT010000025.1:0-21364 GCA_964632015.1 uncultured Planctomycetaceae bacterium | reverse complement strand
ACCTGCTTGGTGATGTTGAGGATATCTGCGACAGGGTGTGCGTGCTTTACGGTGGGCGCAAGAGGGCGGTTGGGCACATCAACGACCTGCTGGCACAGAAGGACCACAGCCAGGTGACCACCGACAGGTTGAGCGATGACGACATCGCCGCCATTCGCCAGTTGCTCCAGCAGCGGGGCAAGGAACTGCTGGATGTCGCGATGCCAAGAGACAAGCTCGAAGCGCTGTTCCTCAAAATTGTTGCTGAAGCCCAACAGCAAAAGCTTTCGACCGGTGGGGCGGTGGCGGGAGGCGACGTCGCCGAGTTCCTGCGTGCGGGCGAGGGCGAAAATGTTATCGAAGATCTTGTCCGCAAAACAGTAGAGCCGGTCGAGGAACCCCAAACGCCCAAGGCCGAGCCTGTGCCCCATCCGAGGAAGGAAGTTCTAGAAGAGCTTGTCGCCGGAACAACGCCTGCCGACGAGCCCGCCCAGACACCCCGACCCGAGCCGAAAAAGGACGTCGAAGCCGACAGGTCGATTATCGATTCGCTTCTCAAAGATTCGCAAGCGGAGGACGAATGACTGCCCAGGCGACCACAAAACGCTCGATTGCGGCATGGGTGGTCCTGATAGAGTCGGCGGCCCTGCTGTTGGTCACGGGGGCGTGGGCGCTACCAGCATCCGTGGGCGCGCGTGTGCCCAACTGGACGGCGGGCGCGAGCGTCGTGATTCTGATCATCGAGCTTGTCACGCTTATGACGATTCCCGGCATACGGGCGGTGTCGGTGCAGACGTTTCGCCAGTGCATTCGAACCAGGATCGGTCTTGCCTTTATCGGCGTGCTTGCGGTGTCGCTCGCGGTGCTGCCCCTGATCATGCGAGGCGACGGTACCCTTTCGGGGCAGATCAAGACACTGCTGTCTTACGGTACTGGCATCATCGCCGGTCTACTTGCGCTGGTCACTATCTTTCTTGGCGCCAACATAGTCGCCAATGATATTCGCTCGAAACACATCTTCATGACGGTTACCAAACCCTTGCCGAAATGGCAGTATCTGCTTGGCAGGTGGATGGGGCTGGTAATGCTCAACGCGGTGTTGCTGGGGCTTTCGGCGACGGGACTTTATGGGGTCTCGCAGTATTTCCGTTCCCGTCCTGCCGAGATCAACAGTGAAGACCGCAGAGTTGTCGAAACCGAGGTTTTCAAGGCGCGTGGCAGGGTCAAGCCTGATCCGTTCGGCATAGATGAGCAGGTGCAGCGGCGATTGAGTCAATTGCGTCAGGAAGGCAGACTCGCCGAGGCGCTTGAGGCGTGGGGAATGCGCAGCGGTGGAAACGCCGAGCTTGCGCAGAAGCTTCTTGCTGAAGAGGTGCACAAGCAGGTTGTCGAGTCTGTCAGTTCGGTAGGCCCGGGCGGCGTGTTGAGATGGACCTTTTCCAATGTCGAGACGGCAGGTCAGTCGATCGAGGGCAAGGGTACCGTAACCGAAATAGACCGCACCAACCATGTCGTCTGGGTGCGTGCGGACAAGATGTTGCTCAGAAGGGTGTTGCTTTCGAGCCCGGTTCGTGTTGATGGCGCCAACGGTAGAGTCGTGGCGATGAATGATGAGGAAATGGCGATTCAGGTGTATGCGGGCCTGTACTCGCTGAACCTTCCGAACCTCATGGGAAGAACCGTCACCCTTTTTGCCGATCCGACGATCCAGGTCACCTACAAGGCACGGGCGACGGGCGAAATTCCCGATGACATGCTTAACGGCAGATGGGCGGTTGAGAACCCCCAGACCCGTGCGGTGCATCTCGAAGAGCGAGGCGACGTGCTCAATAGGCCCGCGACTTTGACGGTATCCGCCCAGGTGGTGAGCGACGAGGGCAAGGTCGTGGTGCAGTTCCAGAACGTCTCGCCCGGAAGCGTCAGGATTTCGCCCGACGAAATATCGGTGCTTTATCCCGCGGGCAGCTTCGAATGGAATTACGTCAGGGCGATCCTCCTGATGCTGCTGATGCTGGTGTTCCTCGCTGCCCTGAGCGTATGCGCGGGCAGCTTCGTGTCATTTCCCGTGGCGTGCATGATCTGTTTCACGCTTCTACCGTATGCGATGGCACGGAGTTTTCTGACCGACGCGGTGAAGATACCGGCATCGGGCGAAGTTGACGGGCTGACGTTGATAGGGCACTACATTCTGCAATTCATGACGGTGCTGTTGCCCGATTTCTCGCAATCGCTGCCCGGAGATACGCTTGTTGACGGCCTGAAGATATCTTGGCTGTTCGTGGGGCAGACAGCCGCGGTGACCATCGCGATGAGAACTCTCATTGTCATGGCGATTGGTTGCCTTGTGCTCAGAAAAAGAGAACTGGCGAGGGTGCAGGTGTGAAAACCGACAGATGGAGAGTATTGCCCCCGCTGTTTCTGGCGGCGGTTGGATTTGTGCTTGCGGGCCTGCTTCAACCCAAACTTGACAGGCTCAGCGAAGAGGCGGGTCTCGCCCCGCCCGGTAACGTCTCGGCTCAGGCGAACCCATGGTCGGCTGTTCTGACTGTCGCCCCCGGGGGACTCAGGGCGCCGGTGATCGGGTATCTGTGGATACAGGCGGAGGAACTCAAGAACGAAGGACGGTATTATGACGCCCTTCAAAAGGCGCAGATGATATGTGCGCTCCAGCCTCATTTCTCAGGGGCGTGGGTCTTTCAGGCGTGGAATATGGCGTACAACATCTCCGTGGGAACGCACACGCCGGAACATCGCTGGTTGTGGGTGCACAACGGTCTGAAACTCCTGAGGGATCAGGGCATCCCGCGAAACCCGCAGTCGCTTAATCTCTATCGTGAATTATCATGGATATTCTTCCATAAGATGGGCGGCACGACGGATGATATGCATTTCGTCTACAAGCAGCGATGGGCGGCGCTGATGCAGCACCTGCTGGCGCCTCCGCCTTATGGAAGCACCGAAGAGACAATTGACGCCTTCAGGCCTATCGTCGCCGCCAGGCTTGACAAGGATCGTCGCATACAGGGCAAGGAGCTGATCCAGGCGGATGAACTGCAACTGCTGCTTGAAGAAAACCCCGCAGCCGCCCGCTGTGCGGACGAACTGGCGAAGCTGGGCATCGGCGTGGATGAATCGATGCTCGATGCGTATAACCGTTTCAGCATGGACGTCAATATCCAGACCGTTCGCCCCGTCCCGCCGGAATTGACGACGAAACAAGAGCAGGCGATCGCGAAAATCATCAATGACCCGAATCTTGCCGTTGGGCGAAACGCATTGCTCGCGTTCATCAGGGCACAACTTCTGTGGAACCAGTACAGAATGGACCCCGATTGGATGCTGGGCCTGATGGAACAGTACGGACCTATGGACTGGCGACTGATCTGGCCTCACGCGATTTACTGGGCGACCTATGGTTTTCATGTGGTCGAGAACACCCCGCTCGAATCGCTGCGAAGAATCGAGGCGCTCAACAATTCACGCAACATCCTTAACGCGCTGAAGGATCTGACATGGAACGGCAGGTTGACGTATTTTGAAAATCGTAACGATCCGCAATCGCCCTCGATACGTTTCAACCCTGACCCTCGCTTCCTCCAGACCACACAGGATGAGCATCATCGGCTGATGGAACTGGCCAGTACACAGAGGCTCGAAAGCGAGCAGCACAATATGTTCCGGGCAGGGCATATAAACTACATCATCAACGCCATACAGATGCTCTATCCGCTTAACCGTCATGACGAGGCTCGCGAACTCATGCGGTACACGCGGGATCAATACGCCCCCGAGGGCGAGGAGTGGACATGGGACTTGCAGGAGTTTGTCGTCCACCATCTCAATGCGGACGGCTCGCCTATCAGGGCGGTGGCGATGTCGCAGATTGCGCCGGCGATAGAAACCGGTTGGCTTCTCAGGCTTCTGGGGCGCAATGACCAGGCACGGGCGATGATGCAGTATGGTCAGCGGGTCTACAACATCTATCAGAACGAGACTACCGAGCGGAACCGGCTCCAGCCGCTGGAGTACTTCCATGCCGATGTCGTTTCGGGACTGCTGGTGCTTCCACGTGTGCGGGAGTTCAACATGTCGCTCATCGATCGAGCCCGCTTGTGGCGACTGATACCCGAAGACCTCAGGCTGATTATCTATGATACGGTCGCACCAATGCTCGTTCGACAATGCCGGGCGGAAAATGCGCCGTTCGAAGAACTCTTCCCCGCGCCGCCGGGCCTAGATGAATTCCGACGCGCCCGAAGTCAGCCCAGGGAAAACATCCAGCAGTAGGCGATGGTATCGCAAAAGCCACCTGATGTGCTGGGATTCTATGCAGCCCAAACGCCCCGGTTCTACCGGTATCCTGCACGCCTGAGTGCACGCATTTCCTGAATGCCCGGTTCATGACGCCTACAATTTGCCAGTCGGGACAGGCGGTGCTGCCTTAATTAGTCGAATCTTTTGCCCGGCATCGTTAGCGTAGGCGATTCGGGGTTCGGTGGGCCGCCTGCCTGCTTCGGGAAGGGCAGATCATGGCAACTCCAAGGGTAACCGCGGCGGCTGGCGAATTAGAATATCCCATAATGGAATCTCTTGAGGAGAGGCTTCTTCTCTCGGCGTATGAGGTGTGGGGTGGATATACAAACTTCACCTCCGAGGGTGGTCCTCCAGATTGGCCCAGCTATTTATATTCGATCAACCAGCAGGAGGGGTACGTCAAACTCGGCGAGGCGGACTCTACCGCAACGTTTGTTGGCAACTACCGATATTATGTTGTCGTCGCTAACCAAGATATATGGATAGACGCCGTCCAGACCTCGGATGGCAACTACCTTGGGCACAACGGAGAGGCCCGGCTCAGCGGCGGAAATGTAGCGGAGTGGACGAATATGCTCGGCGCGCCGGATGGGCAGTACGCCTTCTTCAATGGCGATACTGACTCGCACGGCACTTATGGAGCGTTTGTCGCGTTTCCCAACTATGCGTCAAACACTTGGGACTCATGGACGGGGATAAGGGTGATAGTCGAGCAGCCAACGTCAAACGCACCCGATCTTGTGGGCGGTGTGGAAGCGGTTCAAAGCGGCATCTTCATGCCCGGACAGAACGTGCCCTTGGCCCTGTGGTATCAGAACATAGGTTATGGCCCCGTTAACCAGAGCTTCGGGATGTCGATCTATCTTTCGCACGATCGACAGATAGACGGCAACGACACGATGGTTTTCCGCACAATTGAAGAAGGGGGGCTCAACGTCTGGCAGAGGGTTCCCACGACCGGCGGAGTCAGCGTGAACGCCAGAATTCCCACGGGCACTGCCTCCGGCAGATATTACCTCATAGCAGTGGTGGACGACACCAATGGCGTGGGCGAACTGCGCGAGGACAACAATGTATGGGTCAGCGCCGCGCCTGTCATACTTGTCGGGTCAAAGAACGATTTCAACGGCGATGGCAAAAGCGATATCGTCTGGCGCAACAACATCACCGGCGAAAACTGCATCTGGTTCATGGACGGCACAGAGATGATCGGCGGAACCCACTTGCCTACGCTCGCTGACCAGCAATGGCAGATGCGGGGGGTTGGCGACTTCAACGCCGATGGTCAGAGCGACCTGCTCTGGCGAAACGTCGTCACGGGGCAAAACATGGTGTGGTTCATATCCAACGGTGCGAACACCGGCGGAGTCAACCTGCCCTCGCAGGTCGATCTCAATTGGGACATCGTCGGCGTCGGCGACCTCAATGGTGACGGGGCGACGGATATTCTCTGGCGCAACAACGCGACTGGTGAAAACCTGGCGTGGTTGATGAGTCAGACCGTTCTTGCTGCACCGGCGGGAATACAGGCTGAGCCTGACACCAACTGGCAGATTGTCGGCTTGGGTGATTTTAACAGCAACGGCCTGCAGGATGTCCTGTGGAGGCATCGCGGATCTGGCGATATGCGCCTCTGGATCATGAACGGAACCATGTACAGCCAGACCGTTCACCTGCCGTCCGAAAGCGACCTCACGTGGCAGAGTGCGGGGATATCCGACTATAACGGCGACGGTACGCCAGACATCCTGTGGCGAAACGAAGTTACCGGCCAGAATCGTGTCTGGCTGATGATTGGCGAAAACCTTGCCCAGACGGTTGACATGTACCCAATTGGCGATCTGTCCTGGCGAACGATCTGGCAGCAGGACTGGGCAGCAAGATTGCAGATGTCGCTGAATGGAAACCTCATTTCCAGCGGGCAGAATGTTGACTTTGGAAGGGTAGAACTCAACCGAAACCAGAGGCAGTATACCTTCTCGCTGCAGAACGTCGGAAACAGCCCGTTGACGTTCGGTTCAATATCGGTGCCTGCCGGGTTCAGCGTGATTCAGCCCCTGCCCGACAGTCTCGCGCCGGGGCAGTTCGTAAACCTGACCATCAGGATGGAAACCAACACCCCGGGCCTGCGAAATGGGCAGATATCCTTCAGCACCAACGACCCGCGAACAGGCACGTTCATCATGCCCGTAACGGGGGCTGTGACTCAATGCACCGACTTCACCGGAGACGGATTGGCCGACCTGCTGTGGCGAAACAACGTCACCGGCGAAAACAACATATGGTACATGGGTGGTACCAATGTCATCGGTGGGGCGGTTATCACTCATCTTGGCGACCTGAACTGGAAGATGGTTGGCTCGGGCGATTTCAACGGCGACGGATTCAACGATATTGTCTGGAGAAACACCACAACGGGGCAGAACGTCGTGTGGTTCATGCAAGGGGCCACCAACATCGGCGGAGTCGAGCTGATCGCTCAGCAGGATCTTGTCTGGGACATCGTCGCCGTTGCCGATATCAACGGCGATGGACAGCACGACCTGTTATGGCGAAATCGCACCACCGGAGAGAACCTCGCCTGGCTGATGAGCGGCTCGACCCTGGCCGCCGTGCAGGGAATACGATCCGACGCGAATCTTGCCTGGCAGATTGCTGGGGTTGGAGACTTCGACCGAAGCGGACATGTGGATATTCTTTGGCGAAACCGTGACACCGGAGAAAACAGGATCTGGCTGATGCAGGCGGGCGTCTATGCCGCAACTCTGCACATCCAGCAGGAAGATAACCAGAACTGGCAGGTCGGGCAGGTGTCAGACTTCAACGGTGACGGAATAGCCGACATACTCTGGAGAAACGAAAACACCGGCGAGATGCGCGCATGGCTGATGGCCGGGGGCGTGCTCGCCCAGAGCGTAGAGATGACCACGCTCGCGGACAACAATTGGAAATTATCCCTGCAGACGACCTTTGCCCCGAGGCTTGAGGTTGCCTTGAATGGCGAGGTAATTCCCAGCGGCTGGCAGATGAATTCGGGTGTAGTTCAGGCGGGCGAAACCACCGAGACGGTGACATTCACCGTCACCAACACCGGTCAGGCCGATATGAGGCTTGCCCCGGTTACGGCGCCCGATGGAATAGTGATCGTGCAGAACCTGCCCTTAACGCTTGGACCCGGAGAATCCACCCAGCTCCGGCTTCGCGTCAACAGCGATATCGCTGGACCGATCAATGGGCAAATGCACTTCGCCAGTAACGATCCCAGCGTCGGCGTGTTCACGATACAGGTCAACTGCTTGGTGACATCCAACTGCGATTTCGGTGGTGATGGCCTGGCTGACATTGTCTGGCGAAACACCGCGACGGGGCAGAACGTGGTGTGGTTCATGCAAGGCGCCACCAATATCGGTGGAGTCGAGCTTCCCACCCTCAACGATGGCGCGTGGAGAATCGTCGGCTTCGGAGATTTTAACGGCGACGGGTTCTGCGATCTTGTCTGGTGGAACGCAGCCAATGGTAGCGTGGACACGTGGTTCATTCGCGATGGCGTCAACATCGGCGGGGCTCACCTTGGGAACTGGGATGACCTCAACTGGCGTGTGGTTGGCGTTGCAGACCTGAACAATGACGGTCAGGACGACATCCTGTGGCGAAACTTCAGCACGGGCGAGAATTTTGCCTGGCTGATGAGCGGTACGACCGTGGCTGCGCCGGCAGGAATTGCAGCAGAGACAGACGTTGACTGGGAAATCGTCGGTACCGCTGACTTCAACAGGGATAGTCACACCGATATCGTCTGGCGAAACAGCAGCACCGGCGCACTTCGCGTGTGGTACATGAATGGCACTACATTCGTTTCATCGAGCTTCCTGCCTGGTGAAAGCTCCCTTGAGTGGCAGGTTGGGGGCATCGACGATTATGACTGCGACGGAAGCCCTGACATTGTCTGGCGGAATACGTCCACCGGCGAAAATCGGATGTGGTTGATGGATGGAACAAACCTGGATGAAGTTGCTGTCCTTCCGCAGTTGAGCGACTTCAACTGGGTGACCGCCGGGCCTATGAACCTGGCGTGAGCGCCTAAAATGGTAATGCATGCTTTGTCGCCGTGGTTCGCGAAGATGAAGCATCAAATGGTGTTTCATGTATGTGGGGCTTCGCGAACTGCGGCGCGCTTGCCTCTGGGCCGATCATTCTGACGTTTCGGGGTGGTGCGGGGTTATGGACTTCATTATGGGGACGCAACCATATGGCGCAGGCTTGTTCGATAAGGGGTGAATCCGTTCCTGCCTTTGAGGTTCTTGAAGACAGGTTGATGCTTTCGGCTCTGACAGTGGATATCCCACTTGAGATAAGATTCCATTCGACGCTGGCGACACAGATTCAGCAATCGTGGGGAATGACGGCACAGACGTTAGTCAATCGTGTGATTACGCATGTTAACAACATGTTTCAGGATCCCCGCCTTGAGGCAGACTATGTCATTCGTCAGCAGGGGCAGTTGAACATGTTTTCGTCGGCCCCGAACAACGGAGACCTGTATTATGTGCCAGGACCGATTGACGCGGCGGCGAGGGTGTGGTTCTACTCTGACCCGGCCCCTAACGGCACGATGGGATCATACCAGTATCTCAGCGGAAATCGAACCATCAGCATGGCCCTTCCTCAAAGCCTCGACACAGGAACAGTAAACCTTTTTGCTTTGGGCAACACCCTGACGCATGAAGTGGCGCATCTCAACGGCGCGCTTGACCTGTACTGTGTTGAGGTTGATGCGGACGAAGCAATTGTGCCCGCGCCAGGGGTCGATAACGCCGTGGTCGGCTTGACGTATTCCTACGCGGGTGCGGCTGATCGGAATCTGCTGATGGGCGGTGGTGATACCTACCTTGGCCCTATGTATCCGCAGGTATGGGATGATCACTCCATCGCGGTCTTGAACGCCTCGGCCGAGTATCTCGCATCCGCGCCCTATAGCGCCTTCGGAAACAGGGATGCGTTCTATACCCTCCAAAATGCCCAGTACTGGACGCCGCCCGCGGTGATCCTGCGGGTGGTTGACGCACATGGTAGTCCGCTGGCAAACCAGCAGGTAGATATCTACAACAAACAGTATAACGATACGTTTGTAGACCCCAGCAGCAGAATGGATGGAGTAGTTGATTACTCCGGCGCCACAGATTCCGCCGGCGTCTATTTCATGCCTCCGGGCAGGGATCTGTTCGCCGCAAGGAACTTCGTCGCGATGATTCATGTCGAAGGGGCTCATCCGATGTTCGTGGATGTCACCCAATGGAATCTTGCCCACTGGAACCAGCAGGGGGTGTATGAGGTGGTAGTGGTGGCAAGCACGCTTGATGGCCCAATGGATTTCAACGGTGACGGTATGACAGATATCTTCTGGCACCATGAAGCGACGGGCCAGAACGCGGTATGGTTCATGAATGGGCAGACGAACATCGGCGGAGTGATGCTGCCTGACGTTGGAAACAGCGGCTGGTCGATGAGGGGTGTAGGCGACTTCAACAACGACGGTCAGGGTGATATCCTCTGGCGAAACACCATCACCGGCGAGACGTGCGCATGGTTCATGTCGGAAGGTGTGAATATCGGTGGAGTGGTGTTGCCCGAGCAGGTTGACCAGGCCTGGGATATCGTGGCAGTTGGCGACTTCAATGGTGACGGCAACGACGATATCATCTGGCATAACCGATCTACCGGGGATGTGAGCGCCTGGTTGATGTCAGGCTCGCGGGTTGTGGATACCGCCGATATCGGTAGACAAAGCACGGATGCCTATCTCGCCGGGTGCGCCGATTTCAACGGCGACGGTTCAAACGACCTGCTCTGGAGATTCGACGACGGTTCCAACCTTGTGTGGTTGATGGATGGCGTCACACCGACGGCTGCGGCGTCGATTCAGCAATGGTCGGACACCGACTGGCAAATAGCGGGGGTGGGAGACTACACCAACAACCGGCTGATAGACATTTTCTGGCGAAACATGTCTGATGGTAGAAACATTCTGTGGGGCATGAACGGATTTGAGCATGTGTCTACGCTTGAGATGCCAACCTTGAGCGATCTGATGTGGACGGCGTCGGGACAACGCATCAGGCCTCCACGGGTACTGCTGGAACTCGACGGGCGGCAGGTGGCGAACGGTGAGTCTCTGCCGCATCAGCGGGTACAACAGGGACAGGTCGCTGAGGAGATAACGCTGGAGATAACCAATATTGGCGGGGCGGATCTGTCCATATCAGGCGTATCGATTCCCAATGGTTACCAGGTGGTGCAAGGCCCAAGCACAGTGATTTCGCCGGGACAATCGACACTTTTCAGCATTCAAATGGTAACCGGCATTGCGGGTGGCAGATCAGGGGCGCTTTCGTTTTCCACAAACGATCCGCGAGATGCGGGCTATTCGCTGGGGCTTACGGGTGTGGTCGCCTCTCGGAACGATCTGAGCGGAAATGGGCTGGCCGACCTGCTGTGGCGACACGAAATGACGGGCGCCAACTGTGCCTGGATGATTCAGAGCGTCGTCAATACGGGTGGTTGGCATCTTCCGGAAGTGGCGGACATCAACTGGCGGATTCGGGGTGTGGGAGATTTTAACCGTGACGGCTTCAGCGACATCGTCTGGAGGCATTCAGTCACCGGTGACAATTGCATCTGGTTCATGGCCGATGGCGTAAATATCGGCGGAACCTACCTGTCGTCCATCCATGACCTCGATTGGGACATCGTTGCCGTTGCCGATATGAACGACGATGGGCAGGACGACATCATATGGCAGAACTTCGTCACCGGAGCAGGCAAGGCCTGGCTGATGAGTGAAAGCGAGCTCGTCGCACAAAAGGATCTGATCCACCTGAGCGATCTGGACTGGATACTGGTGGCGACGGGAGACTTCAACAACGACGGAAACGCCGATCTGCTGTGGAGGAATAGGCGAACCGGGCACAATCGCCTGTGCTACATGAATGGTGGAACATTGGACCAATGGGCAGACTTGCAGGCAATCGAACCCAACTGGCAGGTGGCGGCAGTGGATGACTACAGTAACGATGGCAGGTGCGACATTATCTGGCGAAACGAAACCGATGGACGGATGCTCGCCTGGGTAATGAACAACCGTACCGTCATCTCGACTCATTATCTGCCCGCAGTGGAGGACAGCTACTGGCATACCGCCGGCAGAACCGAAATCACGCCTCGGCTGATGGTCGAGATGCCTGCTGACGCCACTATTGACAACGGCGTGGTGGTTCTTGGCATCATTGCAAACGACCTGCATCAAACCTTCACATTCACCCTCAGTAACGTTGGAAAGGGAGAAATGAGCCTCGGGGCCGTTTCGGTTCCGGCTGGCTTTCGTGTGGTGCAGCAGCCAGGCGATGTGCTCGAACCGGGACAAAAGGCGAGAATCGTCATTGAAGCTGCCCCCGGCGTGGGCGGAGTAAGGTCGGGAACTCTCAGCTTCGCTAACAATGATCCGCGGGTCGGAGTCTGGAGCAGGCAGATTCGCTTAACCGTCCAGCCCAGGGGTGACCTTAACGGTGATGGTTTTGCGGACATCCTATGGCGAAACACGGCTACGGGTGAAAACTGCATATGGTACATGAACGGCGTCACGAACATCGGGGGAACGCACATCCCGCAATTGACGGACAGTTGGTGGAGGATATCCGGTGTGGGCGACTTCAACAGTGATGGGCATGAGGATATAGTCTGGCGACACTCCGTCAGTGGAGCAAATGCGGTGTGGTTCATGCGTCAAGGCCAGAATATCGGCGGCGTCATGCTTGATTCCTGGACCGATCTTGATTGGGACATCGTCGGCGTGGGCGACCTCAACGGCGATGGACAGGATGATCTGCTCTGGCGCAACAAGGTCAGCGGCGACATGTACGGTTGGTTGATGAGCAACTCGATACTGGCTGCATATGTTGGAATTCAGGCCCAGCCCGACCTGCACTGGCAGATGGCGGGGCTGGGAGATTTCACAGGCGATGGCCGACTGGACATGCTCTGGCATAATGACTTGACCGGCGGCCTGCGGGTATGGCAGATGAATGGAACCACGTTTGGTTCCTCGGTCAACATCGCTACCGCGATGAACCCGCAATGGTATGTTGGCACGATATGCGACTATTCGGGCGATGGTCAGAACGATATCGTCTGGCGAAACAGCATCACTGGCGAAAACCTCATCTCGCTGATGGATGGCACGGTTCTGATTCAGACGGTCGGAATCCCCGGGGTTGACCCATCCTGGCGCATAATGTGACGGCAGCCGATCAGGCCCGGCAATGACCAGATCTAACCGCGACCTGAGGGATCTGCGCAAGCGGTAAAAAATGGGCAGAACCACCGCGAGGCGATCGAACGGAGAAAACGATTATTCGCGTGGTGACTCGGTGGGGGGAGGATCTTCGCCATCCATTGCATTGACCGGTAGCGACAGGGTGAAGACGGTGCCCTTGCCTGGCGTGCTGTCGAAGATGAGCTTTCCGCCAAGCAGGTTGGTCAGTTCCTTCGATATCGACAGGCCTAGACCCGTTCCACCTGATTCTCGGGTGAGGGTTCTGTCCGCCTGGTAGAACTTTTCAAAGATGTGTTTCTGCTCCGATTCGGCGATTCCCGGGCCGGTATCGGCGACAGATATGAAAACTTCGTCGATCTTCTTGCCCTGCCTCACCTGGGACGACCGCCAGACCTTCAGCGTGACCTGTCCATCTGGTGGAGTGAATTTGACCGCGTTGGAAAGCAGGTTGTAGAGAATTTGCTGAAGTTTGCCCGGATCTGTAGTGATCAGAGGCACGTCATCAGGCAGGTCGGACACTATTTCGAGATTGCGTTTATCCGCCAGTGGCTCCATAAGCGACAGGAGCGTCTGGCAGGTGTCGATGACCGACACCATGTCATTTCGCACCTCGGCTCTACCAGCCTCGATCTTGGCGAGATCAAGGAGGTCGTTGATCATGCTGAGCAGGCTTTTGGCGGCTGATGAGATGTTCTCGGCATATCTACGGACGCGGGCATCGCTGTTCTCACCCAGCAGGTCAGCAAAACCAATCACGCTGTTGAGCGGAGTTCTCAATTCGTGCGATACATTCGTTAAAAACTCGTTTTTCACCTTGTTCGCCTGGAACAGCGCTGTGTTGGCTTCGGCAAGCTCGTGCAGACGAAGGTCAAGAGCCCTGTTTGCCAATCGCAACTTGCCATGCTGATCGTCAATGGCAGTCAGCATTTCATTAAAACTATCGCCCAGGCGCTGTAGCTCATCGCCGCTCTTGATGGTGCTTCTGACGCTGAGGTTTCCATCGGCGACCTTGTCGGAAAGATTTCGCAGCTCCCGCACTGGTCGCAGAATCAATCTTTGTGTGATGGCCGCGAAAACCACCAGTGCGAAAACGGCAGCCAATGCCCCGCCGAGTATGAACGCCCCGCGGGTCCACCATACCAAAGGCCCGCCCGCTATCGGACCTGCGGGCACGGCGACATCTATCATCCCCACAAGTTCGCCGGTCTGAAGATGTGTCTTTTCGGCTCCGCGATGGCAACCCACGCAGGTGGCCGTCGCCCGAACCGCCCGAAAACATCGGTATACCGATCGTCCTCGATCGTCCTCCCATCGCTGGGAGACAAGTTCCTGTTCCGGGCTCTGCCTGAAAGTCCGCAAGGCATCCATGGCCACTGAATCAAGCATTCCCCTGGCGGGGGGGTGGGGGCGCAACGCGATGAAACTCGGACCGGCCCGTCCTTCGTCACGCTCTCCGAGCATAAGCATGTGAAGAGTGGTGACTTCGCTTCGCCCGGAACTATCGGGTCGGGCATGATCGCGAACAAACTCGTTAAGCCTGAGCTGCGTCAGCTCCGCCGCCGAAACCTGTACGCCATGCTCCGCAAGCAATTCCATAAAATACCATGGAATAACCAGTGCCGCTGCAATAATGGCGATTACCGCAATCCCGAAGAGAATGCGCAATTTCGTCGCCAGCGATACTTTCACAGACTTCTTGGCCATTAATTGGCATTCTATATAAAATCACGACGGATAGGAATTGTAGATACTGCAAAAGCACCGACCGGGGCTACTGTCGACGAAGATATGTCTGCCTTATGTCCCGCAGTGCGTAACCGCTCTCGTTGAGCTTGCGGATGAGGCGTATCCGCCGGATATGGGACGTGCGAAAGAATCGGCCAAAGCGATTCCTCGGTCGAACCGGACGAATCAGGCCAAGCATGATATAATACTCGACAGTCTGTACACTTACCTGCGCCGCGCGGGCGGCTGCGGAAATACGATATAGTTGATCACAAGCAGGTTCTTTTTGTACCATACGCTGCTGAATGTAACCCAAATAGGGCGATGATGGAATTCCTTCGAGAGACATTTTTTGAAAATCCCCTGCCGCTGATCCTTGCCCTTGGCGTGGTATGGGTAGCGTTTGTCGTGGCGTGGTGGCATCATCGCAGGCGGCCTCTGACTGTTGCCCTGGTGGTGTTGCCTGTTGTGGCTGGGGGGGTCATGTTGACCGCCCATCTTGTGGAAACGCCCCGTGAGATGATCGTCCGCCACACGAAGGAAATCGCCCAACACTTCGAGCAGGGTCAGTGGGACAGACTAAGCGAGTTTCTTGATGAAGATTTTGAAAGCCCGCTGGGTCAGAAAGACGAGACCATTGCCGCCGCTTCACAGGCCCGACGGACGTTCGACGTGATGTCGGTTGACATCATCAGCAATAATGTTGACATGATGAACGAAGTCGCCGCCTCGCGCCTGCAGGCAAAGGTCAAATATAGCGCTGATACCGGAACCCACATGAGCGAATGGATGGTCTATTGGGCTTTGCGCGAAACGGGATGGAAAATCATCTCGGTAAAGCACCAGCAGATGAACCTTCCGGGTCTGCCCGGTAGACGTTATCGCTGATTGTCCTTCGCTGGTTCTCAAGCAACCCTTGCCTGAACCGGGTGAGAAAGTCCTCCAGGCGTGCACGACACATCCCCGCTGAGAACCGGCAGGCGTTCGATCGAATAGCCTCCATGTCTGTGATGGGGTTTCCTTCAAACCGTTTTGCCGCATCGACTATGGCTTGAGGTGTTGGCTCGGGCATGAATATGCCGGTTATGCCGTCTATGACTGTCTCGGCGCTTCCTCCTGACGCCAACGCTAACCCGCATATTTCATATAGTTTGAGATGTTTTCAGATTGAAGATGGGCTAAATGTTTGATATATAAGGATTTATGAGAATTCTTACGCCCAGACAGAAAGACCCTCATTATGACAGAGTGTAACCGCAGCCGCTCTTGTTCGCCAGTGTTGACCGCGCAAAGGTGTACCTACAGTTCTTGCACCTTCGCCGGGGCAGTGGTACGATCCCTCTGAAGAGTAAAGGTATCTGGATAGACAGGATCATGCCTCAAAAGAACAACACGCCGGAAAGACTTGACTGTGAATGACAGACATCTGCTGATTACGTACACTTGGAGCATTAACAACATTGGTGATATTGGCATCACGCCGGGTTTGCTGTCGATGGTCAATCGTCACTATCCCGATTGGCGGGTGCATGTTCTTACGAGCCAGCCTGCGGGAGACTCTGCTGTTGAGTATCTTCGCGAGTATCTTCCGCAATATCATCCTTGCGAACTGGGGCCTAATCCGTTTTCGCATCGGCTGGGAACTCCGGGCGAGGTTCCCGAAGGGGCTCAGGCGTGGGGAGCGTTTCATGACCGGTGGGGCGAGCACAAGTTGCGCGCCTTCGCCTTCGGCTGTCTCGATGCCGAAAACTCCCAGGCCATAGTCGATGATCTGCTGGGGCGGTTTCCTGCCGAGATGCTCGAACAGATCAGGCGAGAGAATCTATCAGAAGCTGACGCATTCGAGCAGGCAGGGTTTGTACTGTACAATTCGGGCACGACGTTCAATTTCGGCAGGGCAGGCAAGAGGGATTTCTGGACATATGCGTTGCTGTTTTCCATGCCTTTGCTTCTGGCGCGACATTTGAAGATTCCATACGGAATTAACGCCCAGTCGTTTGACGCTCTCGACTGGCCTGCAGACCTGATGTACCGCAGGCTTTTTGGAGATGCATCGTTCTTGTACTGCCGCGATAGCGACTCGCTGGAATACCTTCGCCAGAGAAACATCACCAACAAACGCATGGGATACAGGCCCGACAGCACGTTCTTCTTTGGCGGTGTGGATGACGAATGGTTGGGCGAGTTCATGCAGACGCATCAGCTCAAGAAGGGCAGCTTTGTTGCGCTGATTATTCGCACCAGCAGAAACTCACCGCAGGACCCATTGCTGGGTGTGATGAACAAAGACCGTGAGCAAGCCAATATGGACAAGCTTGTGGAGTTCATAGAACAATGGTTGTCGCTCACCAAAACGCCCATCGTGCTTTGTCCGGAAGTTCGCTGGGAGATCGGGGCGGCCAAAGACTATCTGTATGACAGGTTGTCGCCTGAGTCTAAGCGGCTTTGTGTTTGGATGAGCGAGTTCTGGACCACTGAGCAGGCGTATTCGCTCTTCTCGGCCTCCAGGCTGGTCATAAGCATGGAGATGCACTCGGTTATCATGGCCATCAGTGTTGGTACGCCCGTTTTGCATCCCCAATTCCGCGAGGCGGGCAGAAAGGCGAGGATGGTGCGTGATCTTGGCCTTGGCGACTGGTTGATGGATATCGATGAAATCAGCTCAGCGGATCTGCTCAAAACGGCAATGGCCGTGCATGAAGATTATGACGGCGCCAGGAAACTGGTGTCTCAGCCGGCCCAGCGATTGCGTGATCTTGGCAAAAGCGTGCTTGATGAAGTGTCGGCATATCTGGACAATGGCCCCTTGTCAGATTGAATGCGAAGAAACAGAATGCGAAGGGGCCGCAGATGCAAAAAGGTCAAGTGTCGGGTTTGGTTCGAAGTCTTGATGGGACTATTCACGGGCTCACGAAGATAGGCTCGCGCGCACCAGGAAGCGAAAACGAAGCCAGGGCTGCCCGGTTCATTCAACAGGCGTTTGCCGCAAGGGCCCTCGATGCCGAGATCCAGAGTTTTAAGGCGGCTTCGCATAGGGCATGTGGCTCAAAGGTGGTGTTGGATGACGTTACCATTGATTCCCAGCCGGTGATGTTCGCTCGTGGGGGTGATGTCGAGGGGAAAATCATTTGGGTGGGTGAAACGTCAGGCCCATTGCCTCGCCAAACCGATCTGAGCGAAATGGTGGGTTTGATTACGCCCACCGGAAGCCACAATCAGAAGATTGCCTTCTTGTGTGAACTTGAACGCCGGGGCATGAAGGCGGTCATCGCCACCAGCCCCCATATGGATTCCATAGTCACCAAGGACATCAGGTATCCCCAGGTCAAACACATGCCGATAGTCGCCGTCACGTGGCGAGGCGCAGAGATGCTTGCCCGTCATGTCGGCCAGATAGTGCGGGTTACGGTCAAGACTGAAAACGCGGACGCTGAGGATAAATCCCGAAACGTGGTAGCTAAGGTGCAGGGTTCATCGTCGCGATGGATGTGTGTCAGCGCCCATTTTGACACAGCACCCGGGACGCTGGGCGTGCTGGACAACGGTGGGGGACTGGCTGCAATGTTGGAACTGGCGGGGATTATGGCGAAATCTTCTCCGCTGGCCTCGATCTATTTTGTCGCGTCCGGTAGCGAGGAAAACGGCGGGACGACCGGGATCGGGGCAGGTGCAGAAGCCTTTTTTGCGGGGATGGAGTCCCAGCTTGATAACTGCATCTGCCATGTAGAGATAGATCATATAGGCCCAAGAATTGGTTGCGCCAAGGCCATGTCCGATGGTCCGCGGGCATTTCTAGAAAGCATCAAGCGGCTGCTGGGCGACGCCTATGCAGTCGAAGTCGACAAGTCCATTGAGTTTTCCTGCGATCACGGGGCCGCCGTTCGGCGTGGTGTTCCATATGCCTGGATCACCGATCGCAGCTCCCATAGGCCATACTACCATACGCCTGACGATAGCGACGTGTCGCTGATAGATCTGCACAAGGTCGCCGCCCATGTTGAAAAGCTTTCCCCTGTAATCGCCGACCTGGCTGGTTGCGATGTCTTCGTGCCATATATTCGCACCGGCACGTTCATTATTCGCCCCGCGTATGAAATGGATATTCCATCCATCCGCGATGTCACGATGCGGGCATTCGGGCCGGTCTCGACCGCACGCATGGAAGAAGAGTTCTTCGGTGAGAAGCTTGGTGGCGAGAGTTGGTTCATGCACAAGAATCGCGGTTTGGAAGCTCATATCCGGTCCAACATCTACGACGCGATTGTCTGTGAGATGGGCGGTAAGGTGGTAGGGTTTGCGACTGCAAGGTACGACGATCATCGGGGAATCGCTGAAATATGCGACAATGCTGTCGATCCCGACTTCCAGGGCAGGGGGATAGGCAAGGCGCTTCAGGCGGAGATTGCCCGCCGGATGACCGACGCTGGTTTTGTCCGACGGAAGGTGCAGACTCTTGCGACAGATCTTCCCGCCATCAGAATTTACGAAAAGCTAGGATATCAACTCTACACGCAGACGAACCAGTATCTCAAGAAGATGTGATTTTCGGTAAGGTTTTCGCTTGGCAGATGGTTGGTTAAAGATAATCCCGCTCAGATGTGATGTGTGCTTGCGGAGGCTTTTTTGTCCTGTGAATGGACAACCCGCGGGCTTACAATTGGCATGTCGACTATGAAAATAAAGAACAAGACAGAAAAACCCCGCACTCATGTGAAGTCCGCCGACGCGATGGCTCGGGCTCGACGGGTGCTGGTGGGTGGCGTGAATTCCCCGGTAAGAGCATTCAATGCTGTTGGTGGCGAACCTGTGTTCATCGCCCGGGCGGAAGGGCCGATGATCATCGATATCGATGGGAATTCCTACATAGACTATGTGTGCAGCTACGGCCCGGGGATTTTTGGTCATGCGCCGCAGGAGGTTGTCACTGCAATATCCAAGGCGGCGAAGAATGGCCCGAGTTTTGGCGCCCCGACCGAACTGGAGGTCCGTCTGGCGGAGGCAATTATCACCTCCATGCCGCGAATCGAAAAGGTGCGTTTCGTCTCCAGCGGTACCGAGGCCCTAATGACGGCTGTGCGTCTGGCAAGGGGGGTGACTGGTCGGCCACGCATTGTCAAATTTGTCGGCTGTTATCACGGCCACAGCGATGCAATGCTTGTCAGTGCGGGAAGTGGAGCCACCACGCTGGGACAACCCAGCTCCCCCGGCGTGCCTGAGGGGGCGACACGGGATACCGTGCTTGTTCCATACAACGACCTTAACGCCCTGGAAGATGTTTTTGCGGCACAGTCCGGTCAAATTGCCGCCGTCGTGGTGGAACCGGTAGCGGGCAATATGGGCGTAATTCCTCCACAAGAGGGTTTTCTGCAAGAAGTTCGCAACCTGTGCGACAGACACGGTTCGCTGCTGATTTTCGACGAGGTGATCACCGGTTTTCGTCTGGGTCTTGGGGGCGCTCAACAGGTTTATGACGTATGCCCTGACATAACCACACTAGGCAAAATTATCGGGGGCGGCCTGCCGGTCGGCGCGGTCGGCGCAAACGCAACCATAATGGATCATCTTGCCCCGCTTGGACCGATCTACCAGGCAGGTACGCTTTCTGGCAATCCGGTGGCCATGGCTGCCGGGCTTGCGACGCTGCAGACGCTCAAGACCGAAGGATTTTACGAGAACCTTGAGCAGATCAGCGACTCACTTGCCCAAGGTATCGAGGCGGCGATATCAGATGTGGGACTGCGCGACGCGGTGTGTCTCAACAGGGTGGGCAGCATGATGACGCTGTTCTTCGCGCCCTCGCCGGTCAGAAATTACGCAGACGCCACAGCCGCCAATACTACCGCCTTTGCTGCCTATTTCAACGCCATGCTGGAACGCGGCATATACCTTGCGCCAAGCCAGTTTGAAGCCATGTTCGTATCTGGCGCCCATCACGCCGAGCATGTAGAAAAGACTGTCGCCGCCGCAAGAGAGGCGCTCCAGGAGGCTGCGAAGGCAATGTGACCTTTGCGGTGCAGGTGATGCTGGCTCAACGCGATAGCGGAATTTACATTATGCCCAGGCGAGCTCAGGTCCGCCTTTGCGCACCTTGCCCAGTTCCCAGCATAGTTCGCCCATTTCCCGCAGGCGGTTCATGATGGGTTTAGCATACGCAGCCGACACAATCATCACGAAGCCGACGCCCATATTGAAAACGTTCATCATCTCGATCGGGTCGACCGGGCCCTTGTCGGCAATGAGTTTGAAGATGGGGGGAACCTGCCAGCTGTCGCGTTTCACCCGCACGGTCAAGCCTTTGGGAAGGATCCTGGGGAGGTTGCCGGGCAGACCTCCACCGGTAATGTGGGCCAGGCCTCGCACGACCTTCTTGACTGTGTACCTGTGCACGATGTCCAACACGCTTTTCACATAAATCCGCGTGGGCTTGAGAAGCTCTTCGCCCAAAGTAACACCGCCAAGCTCCGGTGGGCGCTCATCGAGGCTCATCCGTGCCCGATCAAGCAGAACTCTCCTGGCCAGACCATATCCATTGGAATGCAGGCCGCTGGACGCAAGGGCGATAGCCACGTCGCCGGGTTCGATCAGTGATCCATCAATGACGCGTTTCTTCTCGACGACCCCTACGGAAAAACCTGCAAGATCAAATTCATCCGCCTTGTACAGATCGGGCATCTCGGCGGTCTCGCCGCCAAGAATCGCGCAGCACTGTGACTCGACGCAACCGTCGCTTATACCCTTGACGATGCCGGCCATACGAGACGGATCAAGCTTGCCCGTAGCGATGTAATCAAGAAAGAACAGCGGCTCGGCCCCGCAGCAGATAAGGTCGTTTACGTTCATCGCGACAAGGTCGATTCCAACAGTATCGACCTTGTTCATCATGAATGCGACTTTCAGCTTTGTGCCCACACCGTCCGTACAGGCGGCAAGGACAGGTTCCTTGTAGTTGCGCTTGAAGAGCTTTTCGTTGTAATCAAGGCGAAACAATCCTGCAAAACCGCCCAAATTGCCCATGAC
>CAZWAT010000024.1:0-21499 GCA_964632015.1 uncultured Planctomycetaceae bacterium | reverse complement strand
GGTCTCTCTTTTTAGGACTACCCACCGAGACTGCCGTCGCTATCGCGGCCAAATTCGCAGGTTTTGAAATTCCGATCGACAGCCCCGACATGGGCGATGCCATTGGCGAGCTTTCAAACATCTTTGGCGGGCGGGTAAAGGCACTGCTGGACCCCAAGGGTGTCAAGGTTGAAATATCTCTGCCCACCGTCATGCGCGCGGAAGGCCTGCACATGCTCACTCAGCGAGAAACGGAATCGTGCAAAACCTGTTACCAGACGCCATTGGGCAAGATGTGGATAGGAGTCGCATCCGGCAAGCACGCCGGGTTGATGACCTGAACAATCCGTGGGCTTGAGGAAGCCGGTACTAATATGGATAACAGCTATCGAATCGAGTTGCGGTCTTTAGCGGATCTGCTGTCAGCTCTCGACCCCGCCGACAAAGAGTCTCTGGTGGTCGCTGGAGCCAGACTTGAAAAAGCTCTCGACCGCAATCGCCCCGAGCACCGCCAGAGAATCGAAGATGCACTAGGGTTGCTTCAAGGAATATATGAGAATAGCTGCGAAGATGCATTGGGGCAACTTGCGAAGCTTGCGGCCGAGTTGCGCGAAATGGAACACGATGAAGAATGCCAGTCGCCGGCGAAATCAAGTGAATGCCTGTGCGCTGATGAGATTGCTGGAATGCTGCTGGGGCTCACTGGTGATGACGCGGAAGAACTTGGTAGAATTGTCAAATCGGTCGAAAAGATCTGCAATGGTCCGCTTTCATCGCCTGCCAAGGACGAAGCCCTCAGATCACTTGAAGCACTCAACTCAGCCATCAAGGCCTCGGAGCCCAATGCGGTATCTGAGTTTTTGAATCAGGCAGCGGAGGCGATAGCGGCTGTTGCTTCAATTTGTGAACAGGCGAGGTTGGACAACCAATCTTCAGATCCCGCCGACGCACCTGACGATGAGCAGACGAGCGTTGATAAAGAATGTTCCGCCACGCGGGGTAATGACGACAACAAGTCTGCTCCTGCGCCTGAGGGGCCCAAACCACCACAGCAAACATCGCCCTCTGTGGATCTGGGATCACGAACTCTGCCGGCGGATATTGACGCGGAACTTCTCAAGGAATACATGGTTGAATCGCTCGACCATTTGCTTGGTGCCCAGACGGCGTTGCTGGATCTTGAGAATGATCCCGATGCAGCCGAGCCGATCAATGTGGTGTTCCGTGCTTTTCACACCATCAAGGGCACCAGCGGATTCTTGGGCCTGGATATCATCCAGAAGGTTGCCCACCTTGCGGAAAATCTTCTCGACCGCGCCCGCGATGGTGAAATCAAGATTACCGGTGGGTATGCCGACCTGTCGCTTCGCGCCTGCGACGCGCTTAAATTCATGATTGAAGAGTTGGACGCGGTCTCAGCCGGGGAAGAGCTGAAAATCGTAGACGATCTTGATGATCTCATCGCGCTATTGTCTGATCCTGAAGCGGCTGGGGTGTCCGACGAGGATTGTTCTCCCGAAATGCGTCTTGGCGATATTCTTGTTGGGCGCGGCGCCGCCAGCAGAGATCTGGTCGAGCGGGCGGCACAGTCGCAACAGTCTTCCCGTATCGGCAAGGTGTTGATTGAAAAGGAAGCCGCCTCGGCAGCCAACGTGGCCTCTGCGCTTCGCGTGCAGAAGACCATCAAGGGATCGTCCGGGGCGGAGCATACTATTCGCGTTGGCACCGATAGGCTCGACAGCCTTATCAACATGGTTGGGGAGCTAGTAATCGCACAGTCAATGGTCGCGCAGGATCCGCACGTGACCTCCAACGATCGCCCCCGCCTGACCCGTAGCGTTCTTCACGCGGGCAAGATCGTTCGTGAACTTCAGGACCTCAGCATGTCCCTGCGTATGGTGCCTCTCAAGCCCACGTTCCAGAAGTTGGCCAGGCTGGTGCGCGACCTTGCCAGGAAGAGCGACAAGAACGTGCGATTGGTTACCGAAGGCGAAGATACCGAGATCGACCGAAACATGGTCGAAGTAATCAACGATCCGCTAGTCCACATGATCCGCAACGCGGTGGATCATGGCATTGAGCCGGTTGAAACAAGGGCGGCTGCGGGCAAAGACCCCACAGGAACCATTGTTCTCAGGGCGTACCAGGCGGCGGGAAGCGTGGTGCTTGAACTGGTGGATGACGGAAAAGGGCTTGATAGAGACAAGATCATGGCCAAGGCTGTGGAGCGCGGGCTCATCAGCGAGGGCGATGATCCTGCCGACAGCGAGGTATTCGGGCTGATCTTCAGCCCAGGATTCTCCACTGCCGAAACCGTCACCGACGTCAGCGGACGTGGTGTCGGAATGGATGTGGTGAGAAAGAACATAGAAAAGCTCAGGGGTAGAATCGAAGTCACATCGACTGTGGGTGCAGGATCGACATTCGCAATCCGGCTGCCGCTGACGATGGCCATTACCGACGCGATGATGCTGCGACTGGGCAACGAACGATACCTGCTCCCGACTGTTTCCATTGAGCATAGTTTCAGGCCTGCCAAAGACAGCGTCAGTACAGTCATCGGGCGAGGCGAGATGGTAATGCTTCGCGAGGAGCTGCTGCCGTTGTTCAGACTGGCGGAACTGTTCAACGTGTCCGGGGCCGTAACCGAGCCTTCCGAGGGGCTTATGGTTGTGATTGAAGGCGGGGGAAAGCGATGCGCGTTGATGGTTGATGAGCTTCTGGGCCAGCAGCAGGTGGTTATCAAACACCTGGGAGAATCGCTGGGCAAGATCCCAGGCGTCAGTGGCGGGGCGATACTTGGTGACGGAAGGGTGGGTCTGATTCTGGACTCCACCGGCCTTATCGCCCTTGCCAACGGAGACAACACGCAGGCAGCAGCCTGATGATCGATCCAAACAGGGTCGGGCGTTCCGACCCACAGCTAAGGAGCATAGATATGTCGGCTGAAAAAACATTGCAAGAGGACCACATCCAATCAAAGGCGGGTAAGTACCTGACCTTTGAGTTGGCTGGTGAAGAGTATGGGCTGGAGATTCTCAAGGTGCGCGAGATTATCGGAATGATGGATATCACTTCCGTTCCTCGCACGCCGGAATTTGTCAAGGGTGTGATAAACCTTCGTGGAAAGGTCATACCCGTTGTGGATCTCAGGCTGAAGTTCGGTATGCAGCAGGCCGAACAGACCGCCGAGACATGCATCATCGTGGCGTATGTAGGGCAGATGGAAATGGGCATATTGGTGGATAAGGTGTCCGAAGTGCTGGATATATCCGGTGAGGATATTGAAGACGCTCCATCATTCGGCGTGGATGTTAATACCGAGTTCATCCTGGGTATAGGCAAGTCTGGTGGACACGTAACTATCCTGCTGGACATCGCTCGTGTTCTGACGAACGAAGACGTGGCGGCTGCGGTAGCCGACATCTAGTTGTCTTATAGGCGTGTGATTTTGTGGGGCGGAGTAATAACCGAATATTGGGTGCGGCTCGAAAGGCGTAATTATTATGATGAAGTCGTGGACAATTGGTCGCAAGTTGATCGCCGGGTTCCTGGTTGTTGCGTCAATCACGCTGCTTCTTGGCGTGGTGGGCTACGTAGGCGCTGTCAAAAGCGCTGAATCCGTTAGTGAGGTTGGCGCCATACGCTTGCCAGGCGTGGCGTCCCTGCTGGAACTCAAAGAAGTCCAAATGGCGGTATGGGTTGCGGAACGAGGATTAGTTCATCCTGACATGATGGAACCCGACGTGCGAAAAGCCCAATATGACTGGATAGATGACCAATGGGAAAAAGGTGATGCCGCGTGGAGTGTTTACGAACCACTTCCCCAGACTACTGAAGAAGCTGCACTCTGGAAGGACTTCGTACCAGCGTGGAACACCTGGAAGCAGTCACATGAACTGGTTCGTTCGATATCGAATGAGAAAGACAAACTTGTGGCTGCGGGAAAAAGTCTTGATGATCCGCGGATACTTGAAATAGACGATCGGGCATTTCAGGCTTCGCTCGAAGCCCGTCAGCGATCTCTGGCGGCAGTTGATTTGCTTGATAGACTCATAGATCTCAATAAGAACATCGCGAACACGACTGTCGAGGCTTCGGGCAACCTTGGGGTCTTCCTAAAGATGCTCAGCCTGATAGCGATGATATTAGGTGTTGTGCTGGCGATAGGTCTTGGCCTGTTGATCAGCAGGGGCATCAACAACTCGCTTCGCAGAATTGCGGGCAATCTTTCCGCGGGTGCAGAACAGACCGCCTCGGCAGCTTCTCAGGTATCGTCGGCCAGTCAGTCTCTGGCCCAAGGGGCCAGTGAACAGGCTGCGGCTATTGAGGAAACCACTTCCAGCGTGGAAGAAATGGCCTCGATGACCAAGCAGAATGCCGCCAACGCCGCTGAAGCCAAAAACCTGTCGTCCTCGGCCAGGGGTTCCGCAGATAAGGGTACTGAGGCTATGGCGAGGATGTCCAAGGCCATTGACGATATAAAGAATGCGTCCGATGATACTGCCAAGATCATCAAGACGATCGACGAAATTGCTTTCCAGACCAACCTGCTGGCCCTTAACGCCGCTGTCGAGGCTGCACGGGCCGGCGAGGCGGGTAAGGGCTTTGCCGTCGTTGCCGAAGAAGTTCGCAATCTTGCACAGCGTTCCTCGGAGGCCGCCAAGAACACGGCGTCGCTTATCGAGGGTGCGGTCAAATACTCTGACAATGGCGTTGCCATAAGTAAGGAAGTTGGCGAGGCCCTGCAGGAAATTGCCGAAGGGTCGCGCAAGGTCAACGAACTGGTTGGTGAAATTGCCGCCGCAAGCAATGAACAGGCTCAAGGAATCGAGCAGATCAACACCGCTGTTGGTCAGATGGATTCCGTCACGCAGCAATCGGCTGCGAACGCCGAGGAATCCGCCTCCGCCAGCGAGGAACTTAACGCACAGGCTGAGGAACTCAACAGCATGGTGCAGCAGCTTCAGGCGCTTGTTGGAGGACAAACTGATACGAATATCCGCAAACCGGTCGGCGCTATGACGAATAAGCTTGAATTCGCTCATGTGACTAAGCCGGCGCGGAAGGAGACTCCGAAGCATGAACCGGATTCCCCTCGCACACAAATGCGACCGGAGCCGGTTTCACCCCAGCAAGTCCTGCCGCTTGACGACAAGGAGCTTGCTGATTTCTAGTTGATAATGAATAGCGAACGCCCCGGTGACCGACAGGCTGCCGGGGCGCCGCACTTAACCATGCGACGCACAAGGAAAAACAGAACATGTTGCCCGTGCTCGAGGCGATAGAACTGACAGATCGCCAGTTCAACGAGATCAGCGAACTGGTGGGAAGACTCTGCGGAATCAACCTTCACGATGGGAAGAAGGAGCTTGTGAAGGCCCGCCTGAGCAAACGCCTGCGAGCGCTGGGTCTGCGAGACTTCAACCAGTACCTCGCCTACATCAATTCCGAGCACGGCCCCGAGGAAATCGCCCTTATGCTGGATGCGGTTTCCACAAACCTGACGTTCTTCTTCCGCGAGAGTACGCACCTTGAATACCTTCGGGATGAGATCTTGCCGGTACTCTCAAAGAGACCTCAGAAGAAACTGCGGATATGGAGTGCCGGCTGCTCCAGCGGCGAAGAACCGTATTCAATCGCCATGACCTTGTGCGACTATCTTGGTGATATCGCCGCCTGGGATGCCAGAATCCTCGCCACCGACCTTAGTACCAAGGTGCTTGCTGCCTGCAAAGAGGGCGTCTATACGCGAGACAGGTTTCGTCAGACGCCGCAAAGATTCATCGACAAATACTTTGACTGCGTCCAGAGAGGCCAGGCGATGTTCAAGGTAAGCGCCGCTCTGCGACGGCTGGTAACCTTCGCCAGACTCAACCTCATGGAGACCTGGCCCATGAAGGGGCCGTTTGATGTGATCTTCTGTAGAAACGTAATGATTTATTTCGACAAAGCCACTCAAGGACGACTTGTCGAAAGGTTCTACAATATTCTGGCGCCGGGGGGCATTTTGATGATTGGGCATTCCGAGAGCCTCACTGGCGTGAAGCATAAATTCCACTACGTCAGGCCAACGATCTACCGCAAATAGCGCGGAGGTTCACCTTGAAAATTGTCGTGGGCATTGCGGAAATGAAGATAGCTTCCTCGACCGAGGATGTGCTTGTCACCCACGGGCTGGGCAGTTGCCTTGGCATATGCGCATGGGACCCCCAAACCCGCGTCACAGGGCTGCTTCACGTGATGCTGCCAAGCTCGAGCATCAATCCCGAGAAGGCAGCCAGCAGCCCGTTTATGTTTGTGGATACGGGATTGCCCCAATTCTTTCACAGACTTTATGATGCCGGGGCTCAAAAGAAACGATTAATAGTTAAGGTGGCCGGGGGCGCTCGATCGCAGAGCAACGAAGAAACCGACAGGTTCGCCATTGGCGACCGAAATTTCACCATGCTCCGAAAGCTGCTTTGGAAGAACAGCATGCTGATAAATGCTCAAGACGTAGGCGGGAACGTCGCCAGGACGATGTACGCACAGGCGTCCGACGGACGTGTGTGGCTGAGCATCAATGGTCAGGCCAAAGAACTGTAGCAAGTCCTTGAACAAGGCGGGAGCGACAAGATGTCTTTGAATATTCTAGTTGTTGACGATTCGCTGGTTGTAAGGTCGATGATTCTCAAGACCCTTCGAATTGCGGGGACCCCTATAGGTCAGGAGCACCAGGCGTCCAACGGGGCCGAGGGGTTGGAAGTGCTTAAGAACAACTGGATAGACCTGGTGTTCGTGGACATAAACATGCCCGTCATGAATGGCGAGGAAATGATCGACCGCATCCGGGAAAGCAATGAATGGTCAGACCTGCCGGTGATAGTTGTTTCAACCGAGGGTAGTAAGGCACGAATCGAACGCCTTATGAGCAAGGGGGTACGGTTCATACATAAACCGTTCCACCCCGAATCAGTGCGAGAGGCGGTTCAGGATCTTCTGGGAATTACTTTTGAGCGGGGAGTCGACAATGATTCGTCCTTCTGATGCGCTTTTGAAATCCGCCCACGAGACTTTCGCTAACCTCGCGTTCATGTTCATCATGGACGAGTCGGCCGATGTCGCCGAGGGTCGTCCCCCCTGGCTGGCGGTTACTGTTTCGTTCACAGGCCCGTTGAAGGGAAAACTCACCATGCGGGTGTCGTCAGAGGTGCCCGCTCCGCTGGCGGCGAACATGCTCGGGCTTGCGGATGATCAAACACCTACGCGCGAACAGCAGCTCGATGCGCTGCGCGAGCTTCTGAACGTGATATGCGGCAACATGCTTCCTCTTCTTGCAGGTAGCGATGAAGTGTTTAATGTCGGGGCACCTGATATTGTGGATTCCTCGCACTTGAACATGGTCGATCCCATGGTGCTGTATCTTGAAGCAGGGCAGGCCGAGATTTCCCTTGAACTGATGTGACGACCAGCCTCGCCAGGAGAAGCCCGTGATTAAGGTTCTTATAGTCGATGATTCAGCGGTGGTTCGACAGATTCTCTCGAAGGAACTGTCGAAGATATATGACATTGAGGTCGTTGCCACCGCCTGCGATCCGTATGTTGCTCGCGACAAAATTGTGCAGCTTCGTCCGGATGTCATCACTCTCGACCTGGAAATGCCCAGAATGGATGGCCTGACGTTTCTGGGAAAATTGATGAAGTACATGCCCCTCCCCGTGATCGTGATAAGCTCGCTCACGCCCCAGGGTAGTGAAAACGCACTTCGCGCACTTGAACTGGGGGCGGTAGAGGTATTGTGCAAACCCGGTGGTTCGTACAGTGTTGGCGATCTGTCACGAACCCTGGTCGACAAGATCAGGGCAGCAGCGGCAGTTAGATTCCTTCGCCCCCACAAGCCGCCCGTGGCCAAGGCCCCAAAGACAGTGCCGGCCCCCGAGGAACTGTCCACAACAAGAGACGTCATGCAAACAACTCATAAAATCATCGCTATCGGCGCTTCAACCGGAGGCACCGAGGCCATTCGTGAAGTGCTTCAGCAACTTCCCGCAACAACACCGGGAACCCTGATAGTGCAACACATGCCCGAGCATTTCACCGCCCAGTTTGCCAAACGCCTCAATGATATGTGCGAAATGGAGGTAAGCGAGGCCCGCGGCGGGGAGCTTGTCACTCCTGGCGTGGCTCTAATTGCGCCGGGGAATCACCATCTGGTTCTACGCAGAAGCGGCGCAAGGTATATTGCCGAAGTCAAGGACGGGCCGCAGGTTCATCATCAGCGGCCCAGCGTGGACGTGCTGTTTCATTCAGTCGCAAGTCAGGCGGGTCACAACGCTATTGGGGTCATTCTCACCGGAATGGGCGCTGACGGCGCTCGAGGAATGCTGGCGATGAGACAGGCGGGAGCCCACACCATCGCCCAGGACGAAGAAAGCTGTGTCGTGTTCGGAATGCCAAACGAAGCCGTCAAGCTTGAAGCCGCCGTCGAGGTCGCTCCGTTGACGGACATACCAAAGCAAATGCTTCATTCCCTCAAAATCTCCCCATCTACAGCTGCCGGTTAATGCTTCTGTAGCGGCGGCGCTTCGAATATACTATCCTTTCAGGTCGGTTTGTGAGCGTTTACAGTTAGGATGACCCATAAGAAACATTGTGAGAGAGGGTGGGAATTGGGTACCATTTAGGTTGCCCATCTCGGCAAACGTGTCTTTTCAGTCGAGATCACAGGTAGTCAAGACCTTTACCGGGCGACAATCGGTACCAGAAGGGCGACGGATGGTGATCCGGGCCGAGGTTGTTCGTTAAGAACGTTCAGATTTGCTTAAACAAGGCTGTCGTAGCCAGACGAGGAGTCGATGGCCTGGCGAAAGTATGAAGATGGCGCAGCCCTCTGCCGATAAATGTTGTTATTGGAAGTCTTCAAGGCCTGTAGAGGCCCAGTGGCGCACTGCGCCCGTGTCCAAAACAAAGGAAGGATTCGCAATGATGCGAGCGTTTCGCTCCGGCCGCCTGTTGGCGGCCATGATGCCTTTGCTGTTAGTGTTGACAGGATGCGATGAACTGTTGGATGGATTCAAGACTGACAACAGCCGATTCCTGGCGCCGCATCAGCCCATCAAGGCTCCTGACAGACCGATGATCACTCCGATCCGTTCGAGCGTGTCCGTTGCTGACGAAACCCAGGATCTCATCCCCGCTGCGACTGCTCCATCGCCCGATGATTTCGTCTATACGGAAGTGGACTATATCATAGGTCCCACCGATGTTCTGGATATTACCATTCTTGATCTTTATGTTCCCGGTGGCGAATCTGTCCTTCGGCGCGAGGTAAGCGACAGCGGCTTCATCGACCTACCCCTGTTGCCCGAACGAATCTACGCCGATGGTCTGACCACCGAAGAACTTCGCCTCGCAACTGCGCAGGCATACCAGCAGGCGGGCATTCTGCGGCAGGCACAGGTTACGGTATCTGTCGTCGCCAGGAGACAGAACACCTTCAGCGTGTTAGGCGCAGTCGCCCGCACCGGAACATACAACATCCTTCGTAGGGACATGTCCCTGCTTGAGGCGCTTGCGCTGGCAGGCGATGTCACCCAGCCGGTCAAGTACATTTACGTTTTCAGGCGCACCCGTCCACGTTCGGGCGAGGAAAGATCACAGCGTCCAGATGAACTTGGGCCGCTACCCGAGGCGGTGCCCCCATCGCCCCAGCAGCCCCAGCGGGATGAAATCCCCTCGCCGGTACCTCCGCCACCGCCGCAGGAGCCTTCCGCGGCGCCTGAGCAACTCGACGCACAGGCTGAGCTTGAACGGCTCTCAAGGGCGCTGGGCGCGCCGGAAGCCCAGCCCGAAACTGCGCCAGCCGAAACAGTTGTTCCCAGGTTCAGCGAAACCGCCGGGCCTACAACATCGCTAGTGGATTCCAATTTCGACGATGATCGAAACTACAGGTGGATCTTCACCAACGGAAAATGGGTACGTGTGGATCAGCGAACAGACGCCGCCACGACCCCATCGGGCGATGGAACAGTCACATACGCCCCCGAAAGCCCGGATATCACCCAGGAAATAACCGATCCATTTGATTGGGAGAGACTGGAACCCAGCGACGGTACGCGGATTATCGCCATCAGTCTTGACGCTCTGAGGCGGGGCGAACAGAACATCATCGTCCGCGAACATGATGTTATCCAGGTTCCGGTTCTCAAGGTCGGCGAGTTCTACATCAAGGGCGAGGTGCTTCGTCCTGGCGTGTACTCCCTGACGGGCAGGCAGATTACGGTCAAGATGGCGATTGCGGCAGCGGGCAACCTCGGACCCCTCGCCTGGCCTGAAAATGCCTTGCTCATCCGACGCGTCGGTCCAAATCAGGAACAGATGATACCGCTCGATATCGAGGCAATCTTCCGGGGCGAGGCGGCTGATCTCTTTCTTAAGCCAGACGACATGATCGCCGTTGGCAGCAACTGGAGAACTCCCTTCCTGGCAGTGCTGCGAAATGCCTTCCGGGCGACTTATGGTTTCGGGTTCATTTACGACAGGAACTTTTCCAGCGCAGCCCCAAGAGGTCTTAACAGCGAACGCTTCAGTAGATGGTAAAAAAAACAAGGCAGTAGCATGAATCAGCCCACAACAGAGGCTCATCCGGCAAAAAAAACGGCTGGTAGAGGTTTGGTGGACATGGTTGCGTCCGCCTCTGATCTGCCTCTGCGCAAACCCTTCGCTGGACCGGAGCTTGCTAAAATAATCGTCCTGGGCGTCTTGTTCGTGATGGTGAACAATTGGCAACTTGGCGCCTTGGTGTCGAAATGGAGGCACAACCCGGACTGGTCCCACGGTTTTCTGATACCGCTGTTCAGCATCTATCTTCTTTATGCTCGTAGAGAGGAATTGCTCAGCGCAACAAGAAGAACATGCATTTGGGGTCTGCCTGTTGTCATAGCGGGGATTATTGGCACGATTTTGTGCTTTTATCCCATAAGCAACGCCTGGCTGGCTGAGTTGTCGATGGTCATGACCTTGCTGGGGCTTGTGCTTTATGTTGCGGGTCCGCAGGTGACGAAAGTGGCCTGGCTTCCTGTGGTGTATCTTGCACTGGCAATGCCCATGCCTGATCGACTCTATGACGGTATCGCACTGCCCTTGCAGAGACTCGCCGCCAGTTTCAGCGGGTTCCTGCTTCAAATGTTCAATGTCGAAATTACCGTCGATGCCCTCCACCTGAAAGTCACAAGCCTGAGCGGTCAGACTCATGACCTCACGGTGGCTGAGGCGTGCAGCGGCGTCAGGTCGCTGATGGCCTTTGTCGCACTGAGCGTCGCGCTGGCGTATATCGAACCCCGCCCGATCTGGCAGAAGATTGTGCTCGTGCTGGCGGGTATTCCAATCGCCGTCGCCTGCAACATCCTGCGAGTGACGCTGACGGGTACGATGTTCGTGATTGACAAGCCTGAACTGGGCAAGGACATCATGCACGAGATAATGGGCATGGTTCTGCTTGTCCCAGCGTTGTTCCTGCTGCTTGCGATTCTCAAACTCATGCAATGGCTGTACATCAGCGAAGACGAAGAAGAAGACCAGTCAGGTTACGATTCTTCCGTCCCCGCAGACGACGAGGGAGGGGTAGCGTGAACATTTACACCAGCCTCATACGCCCGTTGCTCAAGGACAAGCATTTTCTTATTGCCGCTATCCTGCTTGCGACCACTGCTGCCGGATGGGAAGCGGCAAGGGGATTCCTCAAAGTTGTGACCAAAAAAGAACCAGTCCCCTGGCCCGAGGGCGTTCAAGTGGCCCAGAATGATCACAAACTCATGACGCTGGGCGACAAGACCGGCAGAATCGGACCCTATGCCCTGGTGCAGGATCACGAATTCACCGAAAACGAGACGGACACGCGCAATAAGCTGGGCATCGCCACAGAGTGGGACAAGTCCTCCCAACGTTGGGAAACCGGACGAAGCAACTGGTATTCCATACGCTGGTACGAAGACCCCATCACCAAGCGGGCTTGGCAGGTGAGCGTGTACTACTATACCGGGGGACTGGATCTGGTGCCGCATATTCCCGACATATGCTTGGTCGCAGGGGGCAATACCCTGCTTGGAACCAGCAGAGTCGCCCTTAAACCTGTCGACGGCATCGAGGGATGGGATCAACCGTATGCTACCAGAACCAGTTTTCAGACAGGGCGAAGCGAACAGGCGATCTATTACCTCTTCAGCATCAATGGTCTGCCCCAGCACAGCAGGGAGATGGTCAGGCTGAAGTTGCAGAACCCCTTTGAGAGATATGTGTATTTCGCAAAAATAGAGTTCAGAAGTCTTGCCCCGGTGACCACTTTTGAGGAAAGCGACAACGCCGCAAGAGAGTTCGCCTCCATCCTGCTGCCTGAAGTTCTGAAGGTACTGCCTTCGGCGCAGGATGTGCGGAGGTTATCGGACAAGTGACAACTAGCTAGCGGCCGATAGCGGCTGCGTTTTAGGACGAGGCTTATGGCTAAGAAGAAAAAACTTAATCGGCGTGCAGTAGCCGTATTGGTAATTCTTGGTATCGTCATGATCGGTGGCGTTACCATGTTCGTGTTGAAAAAGACCATGCGGCGCGACCCGGTTGCTTGCGCTCGCACTGGTGACAGCGAAATGGAACGGGGCAACCTGCGCCAGGCGATACGATGGTACCAAGAGGCGGTCAATAGCACCCGCGACCTGAAGCATCCCGAATCCGCTACATACCGTTACAAATGCGCGCACGCGATGCTTGAAGCGGTCAAACACGGCGCGGTTACAGAGACAGACAGGCATAGCTTTATCCGCAGCGCGAGAGAATTGCTGATCTCGGCGGTCAGGCTTAACCCGCAGTATGCGGACGCTCAAAGACTGTTGATGCAGATGGCGTGGGGAGATTGGCCCAGATTCCTCGAAGAAAGCCAGAAGCTGCTGAACATAACACCCGATGACGATACGACGCTGATCCAGCGCGCCATTGCAAAAGGCCAGGTCGCGCTGTCCGCGGTTTCGGTAAGAGCAGACGAAGTGGCTGCTGCCGTCGAAGAGTTCGACAAGGCGATAGAGCTTAAGCCCGACGAAATTGCCTACTGGCTTGAAAAGATCTCATTTATTCAACGCGCATCCGCCGAGGAAGAAACCATTCGGGAGGTTTATGAAGAGGCCGCCAAACGGAATCCCGATGACGCAAGGATCAGGGTTGCTTACGCCGGATATCTCCAGGCGAGGGGGCGCAGGCCTGAAGCACTTGAATGGATCAGAAATGCAATCGACTGCCAGAGCGACAGCCCTGTGGGCTATATAGCCCTTTCGAGCTTCTATGAATCCGGAAAAGACCTGGACAAAGCTCACGAAGCGGCGGCCAAGGCGGTTGACATCGACCAGAGCGACTGGTTGGCGTACCGCCAGATTGCGAGGCTTTACCGGCTTCAGAATCAGCCCCAGCGCGCCGCTGACGCTTTGAACAAGGGCGTTGAGGTTCTCGCTCAGAGGCTTTCGGAAAGCAAGGAACCCGCTGAAGTCTCCCGCCTTCAAGACGCGATGGGGAACCTGTACGTGCAACTGGCGAACATGCTGCTGGATTCCATCGCCACCGCCACAGGACAGGATCGCGAAAATCTTGTTGAGCAGGTGACAAGCTGTCGCGAGCAGATCATGCGTCTACGCAGCGATTCTCCGCACCAGTACAAAATCGCGGGCATGCTCGAATACTACAACCGCCGGTTCATGGAGGCGGTGCCACTGCTCGAAAAGGCCTTGTCGGGTCTTGGCGAAACTGCCGACCTCAGCGCGCTCAGTGCGCTTAATGAGTCGTACATTCGTCTTGGCAGGCACAACGATGCCGAACAGCTCATCGAACGCCTCACGAATCTTCCCGGCCAGGCGAGGAATCCGACTCTTATGCTTGGAAAGGCGAGAATTTCTCTACTGAGAAAGGATTACGTCTCTGCCTCGGCACAGGTGAAGGAAGTTCTCGCGGTGACCCCCAACATGCCTGAGGCCAGGCGGCTTCTTGGTATCCTTGAGGTGCTCACCGGCGAGAAGAACACGCTGGCGCCGGGCACTGAACTGGCGATAGAGTTCCTTCCCCCGCTGCTGGAGCGATACCAGATGCTGCTCACGCAGGGCAACACGCAGGCGGCACGTGCGCTGATTGAAGACCTGCACCAGAGAATGCCCGTGCAGCGCGAGATAATCGCTCGACTCATCGCCCTTTACACACAACTTCATGACAAGGACGCCCTTACCGCCTTGATCAGCGACGCCAGCTCGCGAGACACCGCACTTGGCGATTGGGTGAGAGATTCGGTGGGGCTTTACCAGGAAGAAGACCCGCAAAAGCGGATGGCGATGATCGAGGCCCGCATCAGGCGGGAGATCAGCGATCCGACACGACAGAATCTTGAGCTTGCCATGTCGGCAGTGAGTCTTGGCCTCGAAGACCAGGCGGAGGAGTACCTCAAGTCGCTTGATTCGAACCATCCTACCGTGGTTGAGATGTCATTGAACCTTGCCCTTCGTCGAAACCAGTGGGACAAGGCCGACCAGTGGTTGCAGCGGGCGCAGGCCCTTGACGTTGATGGAGTTGGGGGACGACAGTACGCGGCGCTTGTTGCAGCGGCTAAGGATGATTACGAGACGGCCATTAAGCTTTCCGAAGAAGTGGTCGCGATGAAGCCCACAGATCGTCAGCCACGCGCGGCGTTAGGCAACTACTACATTATGAGCGGCGACTACGACAAGGCGCAGCGCGCTTTCGAGTCGGCACTGGCCATCGATTCGTCATATACCCCGGCTGTGGTGGGCATGGTGCGCGTCAGCGAGGCGCAGAACCGCCAGGCGGATCTTCGCAAATGGGTATTGGAGGCGAGCAGGCTTACCGACGCCCAAAAAGACCCATACATCCAGCAGCTTCTGCTTGACATTCGCCAAGCCGAAGCGAAGCCCGAGGAACTCAACGACCTGATCCAGCAGCGTCTGGCCAGGTACAATCGCAACCCCGGCGACCTCAGGAACGCAGCCATGCTCGCGAACCTGCTCGAACGGTCTGGTGACCTCGAAAATGCCGAGAAGCTCTATCGGCATCTGTATGATAACAGCGCCAACAAGCTTCACGGTGCTAACCCGCTGGTTGTATTCTATGCAAGAACCGGAAGGTTCGACGACATGGTAGCCCTGCTGGACGAATTGCAAAACAGTCAGGAAGACAAAGTCGCCGTGCTTGTTCTTAAAGGTCAGTTGCTTGGGCAACTCAACCAGGTTCCCGAGGCGATCGAGGCGCTTGAGGAGGCCAGCAAGCTTGACCCCAACGACCCCCGGCCGGTTAATGACCTGGCGATGCTGATGGTCACCCGCCAGCGATGGAATGAAGCGATAACCGCCATCGGGCGTCTGCTTGAAATCGAGCCTGACAATCAGGCTGCCAAGAGAACGTTGATTCGCTGCCAGATCGAGGCAGGTCAGTTGGAGCAGGCGGGGCAACGGATCAGCAGGTTCCTCGATGCCAACCCCAACGACGTAGGCTGTCTGCTGCTTGATTCGCTGCTTCAGTTGAGGCAGGGCGACGGGCAGAAGGCTTATGAGACTTTGACGAGAATTCTCGAAATCGACCCGGACAACATCTCGGCCCGGCTAGATCGCTCACGTCTTTTGCTTCTTCAGGGCGAACCTTTCCGGGCTCGGGAAGACCTGCAGAAGGTAAAGTCAGCCACTGGCGACCCCGAGATAGGCCTGCAATATGCGGAAGTTTGCAGACGACTTGGTGATGCGCGAGCGGCTGAGCTGGCGTATCTTGAGATCATCCGCAACCAGAGAGAATACGGACGCGCGCATGTCGCGCTAATTCAGATGTACCTGGAGTGGGAAAACTGGGCAGCAATGGAAAGCAGGCTCAGGATAGCGCGAGAGCTGTTCCCCCACGACCCACAATATCCGATGCTTGAATACCGCATGTGGTCGGTCAGGAATGACCCCAACCGGGCGGTGTCGGCGCTTGCCAGGGCGCTTGAACTTGCCCCCGACAACCCTGACATTATTAACGCACACATGTTGGCGCTCGTTCGGGCCGGTGAGTTTAACGAGGCCATGGTGGTTGCCGATCGTTATGTTGACAATCAGCTTCTGGGTTTTGCCGCCAAGGCGGTACGGGCCAGGTCGCTGGCAGCATTGAACCGCGGTTCCGAGGCGCAGAGCGCCTTTCAGGCATTGGCGGGAAGTGACGTGGGACCGAGGCAGTTGGATATTCTGCGTCGAATGATGGTGGACGCTTATGGCCCCAGTCGGGCGACGAGGATGTTCAACGAGTGGCTTACCGCAAAGGGAACCGCCAACTGGGCACAACTGGACGCATTGAGCACGATGGCCCTGGCTGCAAGTGACATCGACCTTGCCGTGAAATTGCTTGAGCAAGCCCTTGAACAGGTCTCGCAACCGGCGGGAAAGGCGATGCTGCTTGAAAAACTCGCCATGGCGTACTACAACAAGAAGGATTTCGCCAATGCTGAAAAATACCATTTGCAGGCGATGGGAAACGCCACTCCGCAGGATGATATCTACCTTCAGATTGTAAATAACATAGCCTATCTCTACGCCAATGATCTTCAGCAGTATGAAAAGGCGGTTGATTTCGCCGGTCAGGCCGCCCGTATGATGCCGGGCAATCCTGACGTGCTTGATACATACGCCTGGGCCCTGTTGAAGACCGGACGAACCAACGAGGCGATCGAGCAGTTGCAACTTGCAATAGCGCTGCCTCGAACCAAAGGCGTATATCACTATCATCTTGGTTATGCATATGAGGCCGCGGAACGTTATGATGAGGCCTTGAATCAGTACAGGATGGGATTGTCCCTGGTGGGGAACGATACATCTGTTGAGAAACTATTGCTGGAAGCGGCGGACAGAGTATCCGCCAGAATGTCGACGGAGAACGGACAATGAGTTTAATCGCTACTCGGGAACAGATGCCCCTTTCGGCCCGCCCCCCGGGAGGCCAGCGGCCTCGTACCAATGCGCCGCAGGGGCTTACCGGCGGCGATCTTCTACGCATCATTCGCAAAAGACTGTGGATGATTCTGGTGATACTGTTGCTTTGCGTGGTAGCCGCGGCCGTGACGACGTGGCTTTGGTTGGCGTATTCGCCCCTCTATACCGCCAGCGCCGATCTGGGAGTGGTGATTCCCGGTAGCGACCTGACAGCCGCCCCGTCGCAGAGAAACGAAGAAATCGAACGATACAAGCTGACTATTGCACAGATGGCCAAGAGCGATCTTGTGCTTCAGACAACTCTGAATAGAGATCAGGTCAAGGCGACCCAGTGGTATCTTGATCACAGGGAACGACTGGTGCCGGCACTGTTCGATGCGACAAGCATTACCCCCGTTCGCGACACTATTCTGCTTAGGATATCGATGACCGGGCATGACCCGCGCGAAGTTGCCGAAATCGTCAATGCCTGGGCCGATGCGTTCGTCCGAGAGACCGAGAGGCTCAGTACGGGTGATACCACCCGGTCAATAGAGAGGTTGCGCAACGAGCGGACGAATATGGTCAATCAGATGGCGCATATCAGCAGCCAGATCGAGGCGATTCTTGCCGCCAAGGCAGAGACCGCTCCGGTAATGCAGCAGAAAATGGCGCTACTCACGCAGGAAATAAAAAAGGTGGAGGTGCAGCGCAAAGAAGCCGAAGACGAGAAGAACAAGGGGCAGGGCGAACTCCAGGCGCTTCTTGAAAAAGAAGCCAACGGCCTGCTGGACAACGACCCTCTGGTGACAGTGGTTTATGACTACGATGCGCTGCTGCGGCAGCTCAACGCCGAACACCAGCAGCTTCGCAGTGCCATCGCCGGTGCGGAGTCGCGAGGCATTGACACCAAGCACCCATCATATAAGGACCTCGTTGCCAGGCTCGATGCGAACGAACGTCACATCGAAAGCCGACAGGCTCTGCTGCGTGATAGCCAGATCGAGCGAATCAAACTGAACTATGAAACGCAGATAATGCAGGCTGACATGCTGATTCAGCGGTTCCAGCAGCAGCTTACCACCATGCAGGCAGAGAGCGTCGACCTCAGCCGCAGCATCAAGGAAGTCGAGGACCTGAATATCAGGGCCAAGACGCTTGAACAGAATCTTGCCCTTGTCGATCGTCGATTGCTGGAGCTTGATCTTCAGAGTCGTGCCTCCACACCGCTACAATTGCGGACGCCCGCCACGACGCCCGAAAAGCCCTCAATGCCCCGTTGGGCGATTATGATGCCTGTTGGCGTGCTGCTTGGGCTGGTTGTCGGCGTGGGTCTGGCGTTCCTGCTCGAGTTCATCGACACGTCCATCAAGAACCCGTCCGATGTGTCCAAGCGTCTGGAACTGCCGATGCTGGGTTTCGTCCCCCACGTGAACGATCTGGACGAGGATATCGAAGAAGTTCGCCTGGTGTTCATGAGCAATCCGCATTCGGTGATTGGCGAATCGTTCCGCCAGATCCGCACGTGCGTACAGTTCAGCGGACCTGCCGAACAGTTGCAGAGCCTGCTTGTCACCAGTGCCCAACCTGCCGACGGGCGAACTACGGTGGCGATGAACCTCGCGGCCGCCTTCGCACGCAACGGTAGCAATGTGCTTGTGGTTGACGCGAACTTCCGCCAGCCCGCGATGGAAAGACTTTTCCGTCAGTGCACCAACACGGGGCTCAGCAACGCGCTGGTTTCGCAGGGACTCTGGTCTGACCATGTCGTCGAGATCGAGCCGAACCTTTCGGTTCTTCCTGCAGGCCCGTTGCCGCCCAACCCAGCCGAGCTTCTGGGCAGCGAAACCATGCGCCAGCTCATGAGCGAGACTACCGCCTCGTATGATTATGTCATAATCGACGGCCCACCGTGCCTGCTGGTTACAGACGCCGCGGTTATCGCTTCCATCGTGGACGGAACAGTTCTCACGGTCAAGGCCGCCACCAACACCTTTGGTGCGGTTCAACGAACCCGGGATATCCTCAACCGGGTCAACGCGCATGTGCTGGGCGTCGTGCTCAACGGTATTCGCGTTACCGCCGGTGGATACCTCCGCGACAACTATCGAACGTTCTACGAATATCACGAGCAGACACAACTGTCGCTCGAGAGCAAGGACGACTAGTTGGTATTGGCAAAAGCGAGCCGGTGCTGGCGTTCCGCGCGCAGTTTTTGTGGCTCATGCTGTCATCGAGCGCAATAATTGATCATCGGCCCGACGTGATCGGGCGATGAGAGGACAGCATGATAATCGCCATTGCCATTGAGACTGCGCCCGGCGAAACCCGCACGTCTGCGACGCCGCAGACGGTGGGCGAGCTGGTGCGGATGGGGCACGAGGTGCTTGTGTCGGCAGGGGCGGGGCAAAAGTCCCTGATCGACGACGATCAGTACCGCCAGTCCGGGGCTACTGTCACTGCCGATGAGGACGAACTTTTCCGTCGCGCCGAGGTGTTGCTTACAGTAGGTCCGCCTCCGCTGGAAAAGGCACAACTGCTCGATAAGGGATCTGTGGTCATCGGGATGCTCAACCCTTCCGATCCACAAGGCGTGCTTGAGTCGCTCGCCGCCCACGGGTTGACGTGTTTCGCCATGGAGGCAGTGCCCAGAATCGCCCGCGCCCAGTCGATGGATGCTCTTTCAAGCCAGGCAAACATTGCCGGATACGCCTCTGCCCTTGTGGCTGTGGAAAATCTCAAAAAGCTTGTCCCACTGATGATGACCGCGGGCGGCACGATACATCCCGCTGGGGCGCTGGTGATTGGGGCGGGGGTCGCAGGGCTCAGCGCAATCGCCACCCTCAAAAGGCTTGGAGCGTTGGTCAAGGGCATAGACACACGCCCCGCAGCCGGTGAGCAGGTGCAAAGCCTGGGGGCCAAATTCGTATCGATGGAAGTAGACCAGCATCAGGCACAATCACAGGAGGGATATGCGCGGGATCTTGGCGAGGAATTCTATAAACGCCAGCAGGAAATCATCGCACCGCACTTGGACAAGTGCGATATCCTGATTTGCACCGCCCAAATCCCCAACCGTCGAGCCCCCGTTCTCGTTACCGAAGAAATGCTTGGCAGGATGAACCCCGGCGCGGTGGTTGTTGATCTGGCGGCGACAACGGGAGGAAACTGCTCGGTAACTGTGCCCGATGAAGTCCGCATGGTCGGGACCATTAAGGTGCTCGGGCCTACCAATCTGCCCGCGCGTCTGCCTGTTCATGCAAGCGCGATGTACGCGAGGAATGTTCTGGCGTTTCTCAAAGAGCTTATCGGCGACGGCGAGGTGAAGATGGATCCTGACAACGAGATCATCCAACAGATGCTTGTCGCCAGGGACGGAAAGACGATTCGCAAGGAGTCCGACGAATGACGCTGATTATTGCGATAACCATATTCGTGCTGGCGATGTTCGTAGGCCTGGAGATCATAACCAAGGTTCCGGTTCTTTTGCATACCCCCCTGATGAGCGGATCGAACGCGATAAGCGGAATCATATTAGTCGGTGCGATCGTCGGCGCCGGGGCGGGCGGAACCCTTGGGGCAATTGTGGGCACACTGGCTGTGGCGGCTGCGACGGTGAACGTTGTCGGCGGCTTTGCTGTCACCGATAGAATGCTGCGGATGTTCCGCCGAAAGGGGAAATGAGCATGTGGAACAGATTCGTTGAGACCATGTCTTCTCTGTCGGCGTTGAACTTTGTATATCTTGTCTCGGCGGTGTTGTTCATATTTGCGTTGAAGCGGCTGTCTTCGCCGCGAACGGCCAGAACCGGCAACTTGCTTGGCGCTCTGGGAATGCTGTTGGCGGTAATAGTTACGCTGATGTCGCAGCAGATCATCTCGTTCACCTGGGTGATAGTGGGCCTGGTCATCGGCACGATAGTCGGTGCGTCGTTGGCGCTTGCGGTAAAGATGACCGCGATGCCGCAAATGGTTGGACTTCTCAACGGCTTTGGTGGGCTGGCGTCGGCGATGGTGGTGATATGGGAGTTCTACCGGCATCGACTGGTGGGTGACGAGCATGTCTTCGCCGTGATCGCCGCCATTACATCTCTTATCGGCTGGGTAACATTCAGCGGCAGCATGGTTGCCTTCGCCAAGTTGCAGGATCTGCTCAGCTCCAGGCCCATACAGTTTCCGTTGCACAGGGTGGTGAATGTTCTGCTGATGCTCGCCAGTGTAACGCTGGTGGTGGTAGTTGGCGTATACCCGGCATACCAATGGGTTCTTATCGTGCTGATAGTTCTTTCTTTGGGTCTTGGGGTGAGCCTTGTCATTCCCATAGGCGGGGCGGATATGCCCGTGGTGATATCGTTACTGAACAGCTACTCGGGTCTGGCCGCGTCGGCAGCGGGTTTTCTACTGGGCAATCCCGGGCTCATCATCGCTGGCGCTCTGGTCGGGGCGTCGGGCATAGTACTGACGCGCCTGATGTGCAAGGCTATGAACCGTTCGCTGCTGAATTGGCTGTTCGGATGGTTCGGAACCGGCGCCCCATCCTAAAGATGCGAGGCGAAGACCGGGAGGCGA
>CAZWAT010000023.1:0-21569 GCA_964632015.1 uncultured Planctomycetaceae bacterium | reverse complement strand
GTCCGGAACGGAGGGATGGTGCAGAGAATCCGCCACTTCTCAGGCTGGGGCGACAGGCCAAGTCCCGAAAGAATTTCCACCTGCCGGTCGGTTGGAATATCGATTCCAAGCACTGTCTTCACACGATTGGGTCTGAGGGCTACACGCGCGGGCTTGAACGGATTCGCCCAAACGTCGACCATTCCCTTTGCAAGCTTTCCGCCCGCCAGTTCAGTAATCAACGCGCACGCCCGCATCGAAGCCTCCGCCAGTTCGACCGGATCAATACCCCGCTCGAAGCGGTAGTTGCTCTCGCTCATGATGCCAAGCTTGCGTGAAGTCCGGCGGGTGGTAAGCGGGTCGAACTGGGCCGCCTCGATCAACACATTGACGGTCGAGTCGCCAACTTCGGTGTCAAGCCCGCCCATGATGCCCGCGATTGCGACTGGTTTGGCGTGATCGGCGATAACGAGCATGCTTTCGTCAAGCACACAGCGGGTCTGGTCGATGCTGATCATGGTCTCGCCGCCCTTGGCGCGACGGACGATAATCCCCCCGCCGACGAGCTTGTCGTAATCGAAGCCATGCAGCGGCTGGGAGTATTCCATCAGCACGTAGTTGGTGACATCGACGACATTGTTTATGCTTCTCAGGCCCACCGCTTCGAGCCTCTCGACGAGCCACCGCGGGCTCGGGCCGACCTTCACACCCTTTATCACCCTCGCGGTGTACCTGGGGCACAGATCGGGCGCATCGACCCGGACACTTGTCATGTCGCTGACGTCGCCTTCTATAGGAGGTATTTTTATGCTTAGTTGCGAACTTTTTAACCCCGCAGCCGCCGCCAGTTCCCTCGCCACGCCTTGATGCCCGAGAAGGTCGGGACGATTAGATGTCACCTCGATATCAAGCACAACGTCCGTGTCGGTCTGTTCGATGGTTTCAACGGGAAAGCCAATGCGCGTGAACAGGTCGGCCAGTTCGTCAACAGGCATAGATACATTCACATAATCAGTCAACCAGTTCAGCGAAATTTTCATCTTTGCGTTTCCTAAAGTTGATCGGGCGGAACGATCACCTTGAGATCGAGTTCGGCCAGTTGAGTGTCCGCCACCAGCGACGGCGCTTCTGTCATCACGCACATGCCCCGCTGGGTCTTAGGGAAGGCAATGACATCGCGCAGCGAGGTGGCGCCGACCATCATCATCACAACCCTGTCGAGCCCCAGCGCAAGCCCGCCATGTGGAGGCGCGCCATATCGCAGGGCGTCCAGCAGGAAGCCGAACTTCTCGCGGGCCTCGTCGTCGCTTATGCCCATCGCCGCGAAAACCTTCTTCTGCACGTCGGTGGAATGAATACGAATCGACCCGCCGCCAAGCTCCGTTCCGTTGCAGATAATATCATAGGCTCGGGCTTTGACGCTCGCCGGATCGGTGCTGAGCCTGTCGAGATCCTGTGCCCGGGGACTGGTGAACGGGTGATGCATCGCCGTCCAGCGATGCTCCTGCTCGTCCCATTCGAACATCGGGAAGTCTGTCACCCAGCACCACGCGAAGTCGTCTTCGGAGTAGAGTTTCAGATCTTTGCCCAGTTTCACGCGCAATGCCGAAAGCACCTTATTGACGGTGGCGGGTTTGTCGGCGACGAAGAAGATGATATCGCCGTCGCTGGCGCCAAGCCTCTCACGCAGCGCCGACTGCACATCGGCGGGAAGGAATTTGGCCACGCCGCCCGCGAAGCCATCGCTTTCGAGCTTGCTCCACGCCAGGCCCTTTGCGCCGAAGTCGGCCGAATATGCGGTGTATCCATCTATATCTTTTCGAGTAAATCTGGCGCCGCCCGGCGGACAAATCGCCTTGACTATTCCCCCACCGGCGAGGGCGTCGGAGAATACCTTGAAATCGCATTTTCCAACGATGTCCGACACGTCACGAAGAAGCATTTCGAAACGCATATCGGGCCTGTCGATGCCATAGTCAGCCATCGCCTGCTCGAAGGTGATTCGCGGCACGCAGTCGGGATAGGCTTTACCCGATGCCTCGCAGACCCTCCGAAGCACCTTGTCGGTGACATCCATGACCTGCCGCTCGGTCGCGAACGACATTTCGAGGTCGAGCTGGGTGAACTCGGGCTGGCGATCGGCGCGAAGGTCTTCATCTCGGAAGCATCGCACGATCTGGTAATAGCGATCCATTCCGCCGACCATTAGAATCTGCTTGAATAGCTGGGGGCTCTGGGGCAGGGCATAGAACATTCCCCTCTGAAGCCTCGCGGGCACGAGGAAGTCTCTTGCTCCTTCAGGCGTCGAACGGGTCAGGAACGGCGTTTCTATTTCTATGAACTCATCGGTATCGAGCACATCCCTCATCGCCTTGCATATCTGGTGCCGTAGCGTCAGGGCCTTGGTCATTCCAGGCCTGCGGATGTCGACATACCGATATCGAAGGCGTGTTTCCTCTGCGACGTTCTGGAATTCGTCGGGCTCGAACGGGACGGTGTCGCTGCGGTTGAGCAATGTCAATGACGTGCCCAGTACCTCGATATGCCCCGTGGGCAGCTTGGGGTTGATTCGATCGGGTCCGCGGTGCCTCACGACGCCCGAAACCGATATTACCCACTCGTTTCTGAGCGATCTCGCCAGGGAATACATCTTCCCGGCGTCGGGATCGTTCTTGTCGGGCAGGTCAAAGACGACCTGGGTGATTCCGTATCGGTCTCGCAGGTCGATGAAAACCACTCCACCGTGGTCACGGTAGCTTCTAACCCAGCCACACAGCCTCACCTGGGCTGATATGTCACTGTCGCGCAGCTCACCGCACGTGTGGGATCGCTCTAAAACTTCGTCGCTGATCTTATCCATAGCTTCTTTCCGCAAAAGTAGAAAGGGTTACTTTACCGCAATCGTCGTGCATTTCAATAGCAAGATGAGTTGCTCGCAAAGGGTGTATGGGTCATGATTAGGCAATGAGCGAAAGAAAAACAGCAGTAATTACCGGAGCCTCCAGCGGAATCGGCAAGCAGACCGCGCTCGCCTATGCCCGCAAGGGATGGGCGTTGATGCTCGGGTCCAGGCGGGAAGAGAAGCTTAATGAAGTCGTCGAGCAATGCCGTCAGCTCGGAACGGATGCGGAATATGTTGTCACCGACGTTTCGAGCGAAGAGCAGGTTCAAAGGCTGGTGACGACGGCGGTGGACAGATTTGGCACTATCGATGTGATGGTGAACAACGCCGGATTCGGTCAGTTCGGGCGTGTTCACCAGATCAACGACGCCCGCCTGAGGCGGATATTCGACGTGAATTTCTATGGGCTTTTCTACGGCTGCAAGGCAGCGGCCCAGGTCATGACCGCCCAGAAAAGAGGGCATATTTTCAATGTTTCCTCGGTGATAGGAAAACGCGGGTCGCCGTTCAACGGGGCCTACAGTGCCAGCAAATTCGCCGTATGCGGATTGACCGAGTCGATGCGGGTCGAGATGAAACCCTACAATGTTCGAGTGACGCTGCTTTGTCCGGGTCTGACGCGAACGGAGTTCTTCGGCAACGTGCAGGGCAGAAATCACAACGCCGGGTACGAAAGCAGTTTTGTCCGGCTGAGGACCATGATGAGTCCTGAAAAGGTTGCCCGAAAAATCGTAAGGATCACTGGGAAGAACGTCCCGCAGGTCGTGTTCACGCCGGGAGGGAAATTTCTGGTGCTGGCGTCCGCACTGTGCCCGAGGTTCGCCGACTGGTTGATGAAGTTCTACCATGACGACATCCTCAAGCGACAACGCACGTGAGGCGAAACGGGGTTTTTGTCCAACAGGAAATGCCCCAGGTAATGTAGAATCCGTTTCATGCATGATCTTCCGACAATTGGTGTGACGATGGGCGACCCGGCGGGAATCGGGGCGGAAATCATCGTCAAGGCCTTGTCCAGGCCTGAGATTCGTGATCGTGCCAGGTTCATCATCTTCGGCCTGAGCGAGCAAATCGCATACACCGCCGATATGCTCGAACAGAATTTGAGCTTCTTCCGCGATCACCACGAGAACGCGCGACGCTACAACCTGCCCCTGGTCGTGCTCGACTATGACGAAATTCCATTACCGGCGAAGATTCAGCGCGGGTCCACGAAACTCGGCGGGCTGGTCAGCATGAGGTTCTGCGAAGACGCCATTGACGCAGTGAAAAACGGCCTGATCGACGCAATCGTCACCGCGCCCATCTCGAAGACCAGTTGGCGACTTGCCGGATACAAGCGGTACCCCGGTCACACCGAGCTTCTCGCCGAAAGGTTCAGGGTTCGCAACGTGGCGATGATGTTCGTCGCGCCCCGGCTGAAGGTGGTGCTTGCGACCATACACGTGCCGCTTATGGAGATTCGCAACCTCCTTACTATAGGATGCGTCTTCAACCCCATCGACCTTGCCGACCAGGCCCTGCGAGACTGGTGGAAGATGGACAACCCCCGCATCGGCGTTGCAGGTCTCAACCCGCACGCGGGCGAAGAAGGCGCGTTCGGCGACGAAGAAGAACGAATCATTAAACCCGCAATCCTCCTGGCGAAAGAGTCGGGTAAAAACGTCGAAGGACCGCTGCCTGGCGATACGATCTTCCTCAAGGCGCTCGAGGGAAAGTTCGACTGCGTCGTCGCGATGTATCATGACCAGGGGTTGATTCCGGTCAAGCTGCTCTCGTGGAAAGACGCCGTCAATGTCACCCTGGGGCTGCCCATCATCCGCACCAGCCCCGACCATGGAACCGCCTTCGACATCGCGGGCAAGAACAAGGCGGACGCGTCAAGCATGGCCGCGGCGATCAACCTTGCCATCGATCTGGCCTCGGCCCGCAAGCACTAATCGATCACGCGCTTCGTGAGCGGGCTTTTAAGGTTCCCATGCGACGTCTGCAATACTCGATAGTTTGTTCGAGCCCCTCTCGACGCGACACGACAGGATTCCACTTGAGCACCTTGCGCGCCAATGACAGGTCGGGTCTGCGAACCTTCGGGTCGTCGCCGGGCAGGGGCTTGAACGCAAGCATGCTTTTCGAGCCGGTCAGCTCGACAATCTCCTCAGCAAGCATTTTTATGGGTATTTCGTCGCAGTTGCCTATGTTTATGGGCCGGTCATAATCGCTTTGCGCCAGCCGGACTAGTCCTTCCACCTGGTCGCTGATGTAGCAGAAGCTTCTGGTCTGCGACCCGTCGCCGTGCATCGTGACTGGTTCGTCCGCCAATGCCTGCATGATGAAATTGGTGACTACCCGCCCGTCGTCGATTCTCATCCCAGGCCCGAACGTATTGAATATCCGGGCAATCCGCACGCGCATCGAGTATCGCTCGCGGTAGGCGGTGATAAGGGCCTCGGCGTAGCGTTTGCCCTCGTCGTACATGCTTCGCCTGCCGATGGGGTTGACATTTCCCCAATAACTCTCGGGTTGGGGGTTCACCAGCGGGTCGCCGTAAACCTCGCTGGTGGAGGTGTGCAAGAATATCGCCTGCTTTCCACGGGCAAGCTCAAGCATGTTGCGCGTTCCCTCGCTGCACACCCGAAGAATCTCGATGCTCAGCGGGTCGAAGTCGACGGGGCTTGCGGGGCAGGCAAGATTGCATACAAGCTCCACGGGCGCGTCGACACTGAAGGGCTCGACAATGTCGTGCTCGAAAAACGTGAAACGCCTGTGCGCGCTGAGCCGGCGAAGGTTCTCGGGGTCGGCAGTCACCGTGTTGTCGATGCCCATAACGTCGTGGCCGTCCTGGCAGAAACGCTCGGCGAGATTGCTTCCTATAAATCCCGCCGCCCCTGAAATGACGATCCTCATGTGCTTTCTCCTGTTAGGCGACCTACCATGCTATGTCCGCTGGTGCAGGATTGAAAACCGTCGGGCAAAGAAAAAGGAGGTCAGCATGAAAATTACAGTGATCGGTTCGGGATATGTCGGGCTTGTGACTGCAAGCTGCCTCGCCTGGTCGGGCAACCACGTGCTGTCGGTGGACAGCGACCAACGCAAGGTCGAAACCCTCTCACGCGGCGAAAGCACGATATTCGAACCCGGACTCATGGAGCTTCTTCGCGACAATCTGTCCGCGGGTAGGCTGAGGTTCACAACCTCGATGTCCGAGGGCATTGAGCATGGCGAAGTGATGTTCATATGCGTGGGAACACCTCCGCGAGAAGACGGATCGGCGGATCTGTCAGCCGTGGTGAACATCGCTGGCACGCTGGCGTGCAGCATGACCGGACCGATGATCGTCGTGCTCAAGAGCACCGTTCCCGTGGGCACCGCAAGAATGGTCGGCGCAATCATAGAAGAACGCACCGCCCATCCGTTCGCGATTGTCTCTAACCCGGAGTTTCTTCGTGAGGGCACGGCGTTGAATGATTTTCTCCGGCCCGATCGCGTGGTCATAGGCAGCGCCGACCTCGAAGCCTCGCAGGTGATGAAGGAGCTTTACTCCCCATTTGTGCGGGTGAACCAGAACATCATCATCGTCAGCAACGAGGCCGCCGAGATGATCAAGTACGCTTCCAACGCTTACCTGGCGACACGAATCAGCTTCATCAACGAAATTGCCGAAATCTGCACACGTACCGGCGTCGATATAGGCGAGGTTCGAACCGGACTTGGGGCGGACAAGCGAATCGGAAACGCCTACCTCTTTCCCGGCGCGGGTTACGGTGGGAGCTGCTTTCCGAAGGATGTGCAGGCGCTGATCAGCGTAGGTGAACAGGCGGGGGCTGACGTGAGCATACTTAAGCACGTTCATCGTCGCAATGAACTACAGAAGCGTCTGCTCGCCTCGATGGTGACCGAGCGTTTCGGGGACGACCTCACCGGCAGAACCATCGCCCTGTGGGGGCTCGCCTTCAAGCCCGATACCGACGACACCCGCCAGGCCCCCGCCATCAGCGTCATACGCTCGCTGTGCTCGGCGGGAGCTAAGATCAAATGCTACGATCCCAAGGCCTGCCCCAACGCGCGGTTCGAGCTGAGCGACCTGAACCGGGCGATCATATTCGAAAACGACCCGTACACGGTTCTTGACGGGGCGGACGCACTTATCATATGCACAGAATGGAATGAGTTCCGCACTCCACAGTTCGACCTCATCCGCCAGAAGCTGAAGGAACGCGTGATATTCGACGGCAGGAATCTTTATGAACCCGCCACCATGCTCAGGCAACGCCTGGAGTATCATTCGATCGGCAGGCCTGTGACCGTTCCACCTAAACTTTTCGCCGACAACAACGCACAGGCCCCGAGATACGCGGTGTGACTATTGTGAAAGCATGTCCCCCAGGCGCTCGAGTACCTCGCCGATGACGTTTTCTGGGCTCGACGCCCCGGCCAGAACGCCTATGGTCAAGGGTCTTCGGGAGGGCAACCAGTCGGTGAAATCGCCACCTTCCCGCCGGGCTGGATCGAACGCGCGAATCTTTTGCGGGCTTATGATGCCGCGAGCGTCCTCGATGAACCAGGCCTGTCCGTGCTGACGAGCAAGCTCGTGCAGGTGCGTAGTGTTGGACGAACCGAACCCGCCAACGACAACTATCAGATCACAACCCGCGCCGCATAGCTCAAGCGCCGCCTGCTGACGCTGCTGGGTCGCCTTGCAGACCGTGGGTTGAAATTGAAGCCGATCATCGGCGCCCTTGCCGAACCGCTCTCGAAACGCCTCATCCACCAGCCTGCGAACCTCCATCGTCTCATCGTAAAGCATGGTGGTCTGGCTGACCTGCGCCAGGCGAAGAAGACCCTCCAGCGAATCGGCGTTGGAAGTGTGCTCGCCGAAATGATCCTTCAGCGACACGTCATCCCTGCCCGAAACCACCAGGTCGCAGAACCGCTGCGCCTCGTCCAGGTCGCCGACGACAAGGTATCGCCCCCCCACCGCGTCGAGCCGACTCTTCGTGACGACCGTTTCGTCATGCATCGATCGCCCGTAAATCAGCACCCCGAACCCATCCGACACTGCGTGCTTCGCCCACGCCCACAGCCTTCGCACGTCGCCGCAGGTGGTGTCGAGAATACGACAGCCAATGGACTTCAGACGGTTCTCTATCTCCAACGTCACGCCGAACGCCGGTATAACGCCGCAGTCCCTTGGCGAGATCATGTCCTCCAGGTGGCGTATGTTATCGTCGTCAAGGATGATCACCCCTTTACCGCGAAAATACTCGTTCACCCACGGATTATGAATGATCTGCCCCAGCAGAAAGAATCGCATATCCTGCGCGTGGTGCTCGTGCAGTGCCCTGTCAAGCAGCACCAACGCTCGCGTCACTCCTCGGCAGAACCCGAAAACCTTGGGCAAAACCAGTTCGCCCGCCGGAAGTTTAAGCCTGCCCCCCGCTGATCGAACACGATCGACCATCTCACTGCTGAACGTGTGATGAAGTTTCATACTCATGATACGACCCGATTGTGATCAAGACGCAACACAATTGCAATATTACACCCACGCGTAAGAGCTACGCCGGGTTTCGTTCACACCTCGGACGTGCGCATCACTGCATTGGCTCAAGGTAGGTGTCGGGTATGAAGCTGAACTTGGGCAAGCTGGTCAGCCCTGGAATCGGATCTGTGTACGTCTGATGATCGAAGGTCAGGTGCGAATTTCCGGTCATCCTGAAGACATCTGTCCCGTAGCTGATAATCGAGCCCCTTACCGTCCCCCCGGCATTACCGGTAAAGGTGAATCGCTCGGCGGCCATGACTCCATTCACCGTGCCGAAGTTGCCCGTAAACTTTGTCGTGAACCCCGGCGCCAGCATGAACGCGCCCTTCAGCTCGCGCAGGTCGTGGAACTCGTGCGTGTCGGGCAGCGCCTCGACCCCCGCGGACGATGTGTTGCCCGTGAAGCTGATCTGGTTACAGTCACCCGGGTTATCGTGTCCGGGGTCGGTGACAATGACGCCCGTAAAAGACAGATTACCGCTGAATGTAACCTTGTTGGGCTTCTCGATGTAGACAACACCCTTGATGGTGATGTTCCCGCTGAAGTTCGGGTTCGTGTTGGCCGCTATTCGGATGTTGGTGAAAGTCCTGTTTCCAGATGTCGGCATGCCGGCGTTGACAATGTTGGTGGCGTACGGTGCGAAAACCGAGGGGTCCACTTCCGGAATTTCAAGAGACGCCGCGGAAAAGTGCAGATGGTCCCCAACGGCGGATCCCGTCGCCCCGCCAATGGAAATGTTGCCCGTCAGGCTTGCCTGACCATCGGGATGAGTGGCGTAGAAATCGCCTTCTACCCTTGCGTTTCCGGTCATTGACAGCACCGGGTTGCTGTCGGATTCGCTATAGATGGTGCCCTCATCGGCGGAATTCAGGCCGAGGATCCGGTCGTTTCCAGTCAGATGAATCCTTCCTCGCGAGATAATCCCCTTACCAGGACAAAGGACTTTTGCATCACAAAGCGCGAAATTCATGCTGACTTTGCGGGACACATTTTCATGACGCCCCGTAATTTTCAACTGGAGGCTATCTTCGCTGATTAGTTCAATTTGCGCCTCGAAGCTTCGATTGTCGTCAAACTCGACGGCTGGGATAAGTATTCGCGTTCCATCATAGCTAACCGCCCCCGGGCCGAACCTTGCGACAAGCTCGGGTCTGGTCGAAAGCTTCGCATGAAGCTCATCAAGCAGATCCTGCCCTTCGGCACTGGGCGACATGATGAGCTTGCGTATCAGATAGATGTAGAACGACAATCCGCTTTCCGCAGCCAGCACGCTACCTTGGATGCGCATGTGATTACCGGCTTTGACGATGCTGCTACCGCAGAACCCCACCATTGCCACCGCCACGGAGCTCAAAACGATCAAGAGGATCAGGCTCAAGATAGACACTATCCCTCGCCGGCCGCGCATATGCCCCGCCGGCTTGACATTTGCTAACATATAAACTCGTCCATGCATGGCGATGATTATCGGCGTCTCAGGGGGCAAACTTTAGCAGTCTGACGGACTGAACCCGAATCCATGCTAACGCCGCTTTTCTTTCACCAGCACGGTTGGGCACATGACAGAAGCAAAACCTCCCGCCTTTTTCTGGTAGAATGGCGCCGCGGGAGGATGCGAATTTGCACGCAGACCAAAAAAACTTCGCAATTTGTAACCTCGCCTGCCTGCGGATGGTAGTCATATGCGGAACCAAGGAGAATCCTATGAAGTGCAGTAGTGCAGTAACCACAATTGTTTGTGCAGCCTTTTTGTGCAACGTCGCCCCGGCAGGACAGTTGAAACCGGCGAATGTTTCGCCCGACGCAAACTGGGGGCTTCATGTTGACGTATCAGGTTTGCTATCGAGCGATCTGGGCAAACACATGATCGAACAGGCCCGCATAAGCGGCAAGCTGGACGAGCACCTCGCAGAGATAACAAACACCATCGGATGCAACCCGTTGACCGATCTCGACAGTGTGACGTTGTGGGGTAGAAGCTATCAGTCCGACGACGCGGTGATCGTGGCAAAGGGCAGGTTCGACTCGACGAAGCTTCTGTCGCTTATCGATGATCACAAGCTCGGAACGTTCGAGTTCAAAGGCCGCCTCGTGCATCACTGGGTCGACGAATCCAAGAACTGCACCGAGTCATATGGCGTGTTCTGGCAGGATGACGTAATTGTCATTTCGAACAGCCGCGGTGCCCTCGAGGCGGCGTTGACCGAGTTTGACGCGAATCCGAATTCCATCACCCCACCCGCGTTCCCCGGCAGTTTTCTGGTGCTGGTGGCCAAGGATATCCAGAGCATAGACGACGCGCAGGCTGCGTCGCTTAAGAATATATCCTCCATTTTTCTGCGGGTGGGCGAGACGCGGGGCAACCTGTTCATCAAGGCGATAGTGACGGCCACATCCGACACGGACGGCGAAGAATTCCGCCAGATGTTCACCGGCATGTTGGCGCTGGTGAAGATGTCGATGAGGCAATCATCCGAACCCCAGCCGGGCGCTGAGGATATTCTCGCGGTGCTCGATGCCATCAAGGTAAGCGGCGAGGGCGCCAATATCGTCGCCGAGTTGGAGCTTCCTGTGAATGACGTGCTTGAGCTTGCTGACAGGTTGAAAGAGGCAGTGCAGCTTGACGCCAGGCTCAATCAATAGCAACAATATCGACCAATGCGAAGATGACGCACTGTCCGAGATGAGTACTCAGAAACTGGCCCGCAAGGCCCAAAGAGGCAGTGCTGAAGCATTCGAGGTGCTCATGGGTCGTCATATGGCGGCCCTTGAGCATTATCTGGCTAAACGGTGCCCCCGTAGCCAGGACGCAGACGACCTGCGCCAGGAAACGATGTTGAAGGTCTGGCGGAACATTGACAAGTATGACACCACCAGGCCGTTCGCGCCTTGGCTGTTCGCAGTCGCGCGGAACATCACCATTAACAGCTTCAAAGCGATGAAACGCGGGCTCGAAAAGCCACTTTGCCTGCACGACCATGAATGGGCAGGCAAGGCCCCCGCCGCGGACATGATGCAACAAGAGCTGGCACAGGGAATCTGGTCCGAGGCCCGCGAGGTACTGAGCGACCACCAGTACACCGCTTTGTGGCTCAGGCACGCACAGGACATGACCGTCAAACAGATAGCCCATACCCTGGGCATGAGCGAGACGCACGTTAAGGTCACGCTGTTCAGGGCGAGAAAGGTACTGACAAGGCGTTGGAAATCGCACCCGCCCCTTCAGGGTGAGTGACGCAAACTACAGAGGATCGCGCAATGCTATGCCGGCTGAGACAGTTTAAAATCTCAAGTGCCATTGACGACGGCAGGGACTTGCCTTCGCACATTCGCAAGCACATTGATCGCTGCCCGCGCTGCGGGGAGTTCTGGAGGAACACACTGCTGCTGAACGAATGTCTTCACGATGAATCCGCCAACGCCCCCGCTCCCCCATCGAGTAGGCGAGCGTCGTGGTTCAGGCCCGTGGTTACATCCACTGCCGCTGCTGTACTGATCGGGGCAATGGGAGCGTGGGTGTTCCTGCAAAATTACCAACCCCCGCAGCCCACCCCGCCAGCATCCCACGCGCAAGCCCAACAACCGGCCGACGGGCCTGTGGTCGGGCTTAACCCCGCCGAAGATGCGATTGCACTCGCCCAGACATATCTGACCGTGCTGCACGACGCCGCCCAACGCCGCATGATGAACGAGTTCGAGGGATTATCCGCCGATCTTCGAACCGCCCTCGTCACCGTCGCCCGTAACGTGCCATCCGTAACGTACAACAACCCACACACCGCGATTGACGAAAGCCATTGAAAAAGCTATTGCTCAAAAACTGCCTGGGTCGGCGTCGGCCGCAAATTTTTGCATGATCTTGGACATCTGACGCAAAAAAGACTCTACAGTTCGACAATACCAACGCAAGTATGCACGATACGATTCCACCTTCAACCAGTGCCCTGTTTTTGTGGACACTCAAATGGCGCCTGCTGGGAACTTACACACAATAGTTGACACGATCGCGGGTGTGGCCGGAATTGACATAACCGTCGCGTATCAGTAGCATGATAGAGAGGCCCTTATTGCTTGGTCGGAACTACTACTGATGCCCAAGGCGATTTCAATAGCGGTGATCTTGTTGACATTCCTGCCGGGATGCCCGGACCCGCAACAGGAACAATCTCATCCGGATGTGCCCAACTGGCCCGAGGCTTTCAATCGGCCGGAGGCTCAGGAACAAGGGGCCGACCCGGTATACATGGTTCAACTGACGATGATGACAGTTGAGGTTCCCATCGGATCGGTCAGCGAGTCAGAGAAAATCTGGAGCCATCTCGACGAGCAGCCCGTTCACCTTTACCAGGCGTGGCTAGGCCCAAACGGTTTTCGCGTCGGTAGAGCCCCGTCGGAAAGCTGGCCGGAGATAAGGGAGACATTGCAGAACCTCACCGGCAGACAGGCGTCGGAGTCGAGCATGTGGACGTTGCCCGGCGAAATGCACTCGGTGAACGTCAGGCCCGATCAGCCTATCCAGACCATCTTCATGCAGATGAAGGATGGCACGCTGAGCGGACGTGATTATCCGCCGGGGGACAACATACTCACCATCCAGTGCAACATGAGCCCTGATAACCCCGGTGAGATTGTCCTGCTCGCCCAGCCGCAGATACGCACACGCCAGAGCAAACCCGGAATCGTCAAAGAGGGCGGCTCTTTGATAATCACGCGCAAACCGACAACACTGAATTTTACCGACCTGACTTTTCAGTTGACGGTACCGAACAAAGACATCGTAATCATCGGCCCGGGCGCGGACGCCCGACGTAGAAGCAGCGTGGCTAATCATTTCCTGGTGAAGGAAAAAGACGGCCTTCCTTATGAAACCGTATTGGTAATCGTGCCAACCATCACGCGGGCGAAGGTGTCCACCGTCGATGCAAGCACGAGCGACCAGACGGGGGATCTTCCCTAGACGTAATTCGCATGACAGATAACCCACAAACACAGGCCCCTTTCGGCGATTTCTATCGCGACCTCGTTCAGCACGCCGCTGTTGCGCTGGTGGCTGCTGACCAATCGCTCAATATTGTCTGCCTTAACCCGCTTGCCGAGATGCTGCTGAACGTTCAGGCACAGGAGTTGATCGGCAAACCAATCGCCGGCGCGGTGCCCGTCGAGCGTAGAAAACTGTTCAACAGGCTCATTCGTCGCACGATCGACCGAAACGAGCCGAGCGAATTCGACATCCGCCTGCGCGACGCCGACGGTGAACAACGCAATCTGCACGTGGTGCTGTCTTGCGTGGTGGGCGAACCAGGCAAGGCCTCGGGCGTAGCGGCGTGGATTGTCGATCAGACCAACCGCGTGCGACTTGACGAAAGGCTCGCCCAGGCAGAGAAAATGGCGTCGTTGGGCACGCTCGCCGGGGGCGTCGCGCACCATTTCAACAACATACTTGGCGGGGTGGCGACGTTTGTGGATTTCGCACTGACCAGTGGCGACATTTCGGCGATGCGACGGGCTCTTCAGATGACCGCCGAGGCTTCGTCGAGGGCGGCCAACATCACCCAATCGCTACTTAGCTTCGCCAGCAAAGACACACAACGATTCGACATGGCCGACCTGACGGAAGTTGTTTTGACGTTCGTTCACCTTGTCGAGCGTCCCCTGGCCGAGAAGAACATACGCGCCCATGTCGATCTCAGACCCGTGCCTATTCTTGCCGTCGAGGCCAATCGAATGCACCAGGTGCTGGGCAACCTGCTGACCAACGCCGAGGAATCAATGCCCACAGGCGGAGCGATAACCATCGCGATAGATCGCGACGGTGACGAGGTCATGCTGACGTTTTCCGACACCGGGTGCGGCATAGAAGACAAACATCTTCCACTGGTCTTCGAACCGTTTTTCACCACCAAGGGTCTTCTTTCGGGAGGCAACAAGGCGAACCCGGGCCTGGGGTTGTCGGTGGTGCATGGTATCGTCACCGACATGGGCGGAAGGATCTCCGTCGACAGCGAGGCGGGCAAGTGGTCCCGCTTCACTATTCACCTGCCCATGAAGCACACGGGCGAACAAGCGGCGACCTAAACCACGCCCTGCGCCATCATCGCCTTCGCAACCTTCATGAAGCCGGCGATATTGGCCCCGGCGACCAGGTTGCCCTTTGCCCCATAGGCGCCGGCGGCTTCAAGGCACTGATCGTAAACGGCGTTCATGATCTGGTTCAACCTGGTGTCAACCTCTTCAAAAGGCCAGTTGATGCGCATTGAGTTCTGGCTCATTTCGAGTGCGCTTGTGGCGACGCCTCCGGCATTTGCCGCCTTGGCCGGACCAAACGACACGCCCGCGTCCTGAAAGACATTCACCGCCCGCGGGGTGCATGGCATGTTGGCGCCCTCAGCCACGGCGATAACCTTGTTGGCGACAAGCTTTTTCGCCGATTCGCCATCAAGTTCGTTCTGGGTCGCACAGGGAAGGGCGACATCGCACTTGACCGACCATATCCCCTGCCACCCCGGATGAAACTCACCCCTTCCGCACGTGTCAACGTACTGCTGTATTCTGCCGCGTTCGACTTCCTTGATCCGGCGCATCGTGTCCAGGTCGATCCCGGCATCGTCCACAACGTACCCGCTCGAATCGCTCATGGCGATGACCCGAGCGCCCAGTTGCGTGCACTTGCGGGCAGCATGAATTGCGACATTGCCCGATCCGCTGACGACAACGTTCAGGCCCTTCCAGTCTTTGCCCATCTCGCCCAGCATGCGCGTGGTGAAGTAGACCAACCCATATCCCGTCGCCTCGGTTCGCACAAGCGACCCGCCCCACCCGATGCCCTTACCGGTAATCACGCCGTTGAAGGTGTTGGTCAGCCTTTTGTACTGACCGAACATGAAACCGACCTCTCTGGGCCCCACACCTATGTCCCCGGCGGGTATGTCGGTATCCGGGCCTATGTGACGGTAAAGCTCGTCCATGAAGCTCTGGCAGAAACGCATGACCTCGCCGTCGCTCTTGCCCTTGGGGTCGAAATCGCTTCCGCCCTTGCCACCCCCGATAGGCGTGGTAGTAAGGGCGTTCTTGAAGATCTGCTCGAACCCGAGGAACTTGATGATTCCCAGGTACACGGACGGATGAAAACGCAGGCCTCCCTTGTACGGGCCTATGGCGCTGTTGAACTCGATGCGGAAACCCCGGTTAACCTGAACGTTCCCATTATCGTCAACCCACGGAACCCGAAATATTACCTGTCGCTCCGGCTCGATCATTCGCTCGAGGACCCGCGCATGGGCCATGTGCCTGTTCTTCTCGATAACAGGCGCAACCGACTCGACAACCTCCTTGACCGCCTGGTGGAACTCCGGCTCGCCCGGGTTTCGGGTAACGACTATCTCCATGATACTGTCAACAAACTGCTTGGACATTTATGCTCCTAGACTGGACTTCTGTTGTCTTCTCCCACCCTTAAGCTAAAACAATTGGGGCGACTTGGGGCATTAGTTCTGATAATAGCCACCATGATCAGGTCTAATCGGCCCAGTGACTATCAGTTTTGGCCCTTTTCCGTTCATCTACCAACCGTACTTGAGACTCCACGTGTGTTTGTGCAGGATGGGGGCTATAATAACGCCGATGAGACCGAGCCCGCACATGGTGTCCGCGTTGTTGGCAATAGCGCTGCTGGCGTTCGTGTCAAGTTGCGCCACTTCGCCCCGGCCGGCGATTCTCGCCCCGCATATACCATCCCACGGGGATTATATCGTCCTTCCTCCACCGGCGTATGATCCTGCCCCACCATCGCAGGTTATCAACCCCCCCATCGCCAATTGGAACTGCGAAGGTTATCGCCCGTGGCGTCACATCGTGGTTCATCATAGCGCCACCCCCGGCGGAAACGCCGAGCAGTTCGACCATTATCACCGCACGGTCAGAGGTTGGGACGAGTTGGGATATCATTTCGTCATAACCAACGGTCAGGGCGCGCCGGACGGTCAGGTGCAGGTCGGAAGCAGGTGGAAGGTGCAGAAATGGGGAGCCCACACCGGTGGAACCCCCGATAACGAGTACAACGAATACGGCATAGGCATATGCCTGGTTGGCGATTTCAGTTCGTCCATGCCCACGCAGGCCCAGCTTGATTCGTTGGTGGAACTTCTTGACTACCTGGCGGCTCGGTACGGCATATCGAAGCACAACATCATCGGCCATCGCGACGCACCCGGCGCTAACACACAGTGCCCCGGCGATGCCTTCTGGACGTACATGCGGGAAGAACTCAACCTGGGCCGATAGCGGTTCCGATTCACCAATCGGTTCGTCACTATCACCCCGCGACCCAATACACCATTCAAAGGACTACAGATGATCAGCCCCGCAAGCCGATAAGGAATTACGGTATGCCGACAAAGCAACAAGAGGTGAAACCGTGATCTACGCAACATTTACAGTCTGGATGCTCCTTATCATCTCCGCGGGCATGGGAGTTCAATGGCTCTGGCGACGCCTGATGAGCCCCCACTGGGTGAGCTGGGCGTTGCTACCCGGGACGGTAGTTTCCGAAATGTCGTATATCTTCGGATGCCTGATCACCGGAGGAGAAATCAAGCGGGCACGCATCATGCCCGACCAGGAACAGGAAAAGGAATCTCAGGCCCCTACCGAGGCGACGCCAAAGCTCAGGCTTACCGGGCCAATTGTCGCGTCGCTGATCTGCATCGCCGCATGCGGAGCCGGAATCATCCTCTCGAACCAACTGTTCGGGCAGGAAGTCATCACCAGTTTCGATCAATCGCAGCAGAACTTCCACACTTACGCGACCGTCAGCGACCAGTTGCCACATGACTGGAACTCGTTCTGGGATCAGCTTGAAGGGCAGGTGACACTGCTTCGAAGAACCCTGTGGGCGTGGGGAAACCTCGACTGGTTGCAGTGGCAGGTTCCGCTGTTCGTCTATCTCGCCGTGTGCATGGCGGTAAGAATGGCGCCCGCGGGAAGACCCTTCCTACCGACACTTCTGGCAGTGGTGCTCGCCGCGGGAATAATCAGGCTCGTGGGCCTGTTGAACGTGGAGTTCGAGAACATAATGCAGCAATTCTGGCCCCTGCTGACTTATGTTTGGGCGACGCTGTTTTTGCTTTTGGTGATGTCGCTTCTTCTGCACGCGATAATCTACTTCGCAAAGTCGACGTTCACCCCCTCACCCGCCCCGACCGGCAAGAAGACCGCAAAGGCGGAAGCCTGACGGAAAAATCAGCGGCGGTTGATAAAACCAGATTCACCCGCCTAGAATATCACAGTGAAGCAGGCAGTCGAACGAATGGCATAAGCCTTCGGGAAATGCGAAACGTAAGACTATCTGCTTCACTGTTTTTTATAGCCTACATCTCTGACGCGTCCGTCGGAGCCTGTGCCCCACCGCCCGGAATCAACAGCGATATCGCCCCAACCGCCGCAAGTATCTGAACCACCGCAGCGAAACCTTTTTGAGGCAATCTCTTAAGCACAAAGAAGCCCAGCAACGCGCCAAGCACGATCATGGGCAACAGTACCAGGTTCATTTGAATGCTCTGTGGGTTTATCAGGTCCAAACTTGCGCTGAAGGGAACCTTAAAGCAGTTGAGCAGCAGGAAGTACCATGCCGCCGTACCGATGAACTGCTCTTTGGGCAGGCGCATCGCGGCGAGGTATATCACCATGATCGGTCCGGCTGCGTTGGCCATCATCGTCGTCACGCCCGCCAGTACACCCATCGTCATCGGGAACAACCAGTGCTTGGGTGGCTCAAGCTTCGAGGCGTTTCGGTTGCGAAGGTATCCCAGCACCAGCATCGTCAGCACAATGCCGCCGATTATCGGCCTGAGCTGCTGATCGTTAACCAGGTCAAGCAGAAGAAACCCGATTACCACCCCCACAGCCGCCGAAGGCATCAGCCTTACCAGGTGCGACCATTGGGCATGCCTGCGATAAATCGCCACGGCAAGAAGGTCGGCGAAGATCAGCATCGGAAGTATCAACCCCGTCGAGTGCTTTGTAGGCACCGCAAGCGCCACCAGCGTTACGCTGAGTATGCCCACCCCCGGAATGCCCGTCTTCGATACACCGATCATGATGGCTGAGACGCTCATGATCGACCAGGCGATCCAGGGAACATCGATGGTAAACAGGCTGTTCATGGTAAGCGGGAATTGTACCCGCATGAGTCGACAATGAATAGATGCCACGCAACTTCGGGCGAAATTCCTATCTCTTCATCGGGAAACGCCTGCCCGTCAGCTCCTCCAGGTATACCGGAACCTGTTTGCTTAGCATGACCTCAGGAAGCGGGCCAATGGTCGACATGATGAACGTCGCGGAGTTGCTGTAGTTCAACGATCCGTGCGTCGAGGCCATGCTGACCGTCGAACCGAACGAATCTGACCCGCTGTACCACTCGTCATGAAGCGAGACTATTACGTCAGGAACGTTCTTCGCCAAGGCGAAATGCGCCCGCCAGACCCGCTGAAGAGGCGCGGGATAAATATGCCTCGCCGTCGCAGCCAGCAGGTCATCGGCGTCATAGAAACCGTCTTCGTCTACCTGGAGGGTCGCCAGTATTCCCGCCAGCGCAAGCGGGTCGCCTTCATCCATCCTGTAGGCGTAACGCGTGTCCCGACGCTGTATGCGAGCCCGACCAACGCCTGCGCCGTCACGGGGCGATGACAATACGACGACCTCCGAACCCTGCACGTAACTTGCAAGATCGACCCCTTCAAGCTCCATCAGATCGTCAGACAGATCGCCGGGCGAATGCGTTGACAACGCCACGTACGTCTCGAGCCCGAACCGGATGTAAACCACATCCCTTGGTCCTTCGAGTTTATTGGTTTCACGCCAGCCTTTTTGCTTCAAAAAATCCTCAAGCCCGATCCGTCTGCACGCGACGTACCCATGACCATGATCGGCGAGAATGGTTATCTTCACCATTCCGCGACTCTCCCACACCAGCCGATGAATCAGTTGTTCAAGCCACGCCAGGCTTTCACGCTGACCCTCAAGCCCCTTCTGCGTGCTGATACCAGCCGATGTCACGAAATACGAGATGTGCTGGGTTCCCGACGACTCGTGGATCGACTCCAACGCCCTCTCAAGCTCACGCTTGAAGAAGTGTACCGGCCAGACATAACCCAGGGCGTCCCAGAGCATCGGGGCGCGATAGTCCAGATACTCGTTGTACAACTGGTTGCCCCCACGCATATAAGCCCATGACCCGCCGACAACGCGGTTCTGACGCCTGTTGAAGTACCTCGCCTCGAAACCCTCGCAGGGCGCGCTGCCCAAAAGATCGGTCATCGCAAGGTCGGTCATCGCGGGGTATGGCGATATCACCAGCGAAGGCGGATGGAACAACCTCAACCCGCCCTGCTCATAATACTTGCTGACGCACTCGAACCCGTACCCATCGAGAATGAACACAAAGTGAGGCGCCTGACGCGGGTCGATTCCATCCACATATATCTTTTCGTCCATCAGCCCGTCGCCGGTGCGATCATAACCTATATGCGTCACCCGGCCTCGATCGTTGCTGAACAAGAAGAAATTCGGCGACTCGGACCCAACCCGAAATGCCCGCTGGGCAACGTCGTCTTGCTCACCAGTCGGAAACAGCCGATGCTCACCACATCCACAAATGCAAAGGGCAACGCAAACGACAAATGCCCACCCCGAACGGAAAACGTCTATCGCGGAAAAAGTCATCACAACTCCACAAGAAGCCATATGTTGCATCCGAGCAATCAATCATACGGATTATGCCTTTCCAAGTCCACCCGGGCAGGTTATGTGTATGACCATGAAAGCCTTGGTTTACGACATCAGGCCGATGGGATGGTTGACGTGCAAGTGGTTGCGGCATCTGTGGCGAGGATGCCTGCTGTCGGGCGTTAACGGGCTTGGCGTTCGCGATTTGCCCGCCCCGGCCCTTCCAGGACGCGACTGGGTAAGGGTCAGAACGCTTCTGGGCGGAATTTGCGGGACCGATCTGGCGCTGATCGCACAGAAGCAGGCGCCCGATTCCATACTCCAGGCCTTCAGCTCTATGCCGATAATGCTCGGGCATGAAAACGTCGCCATCGTCGAAGAACTGGGGCCGGATGTCGAACCACATTGGCTCAACAGGCGGGTATGCGTCGAACCAACACTGCATTGCCAGGCCCGAGGCGTCGAGCCACCCTGTAAACCCTGCTCGAAAGGGCAATTCGGCGCGTGCGAAAGCTTTTGGGGCCCGCCCGGAAAGTATGGCGTCCCCGCTGGAACGAGCATCGGATATAACCGACTCACCGGCGGATCGCTGGGCGAACACTTCGTCGCACATGTCAGCCAACTCGTGCCAGTGCCCGACGGAATTACTGACGAACAGGCGGTTCTGACCGATCCGCTCGCCTGCAGCCTGCATTCGGTGCTGAGAGCCGACCTGACCGACGCCAGGCGAGTGCTTGTATATGGGGCGGGAATGCTGGGGCTTGGAATAGTCGCCTGCCTACGCGCCACCGGTTACAAAGGCACGATTGACGTGCTCGTAAGAAGTCAACACTCAGCCGATCTGGCACGGAAACTCGGGGCAGACGAAGCACTCACTCTGGGTAAAAACCAACACGAACGACATCTGGAAATTGCTCAACGAACCGACGCAAAACTTCACAAGGTCAGATTCGCCAACATAATGCTTTCGGGCGGATACGACGTCATATTCGATTGCGTCGGCAGCCCCGGTTCAATAGACGAATGCCTTAAATGGGCCGGCGCAAGAGGACAGATCGTGCTCATCGGTACAGCCGGGCGGGGAAACATCGACTTCACCCCCCTGTGGTTCCGCGAACTCAAGATCATTGGCGCCTATGGTCGACAGGAAGAACTCTACGACGACAGACGCCTGACAACATATTCGCTCGTCCACGAGTTGATGCTCAAGAACCTCATCGACGCGCAATGCCTGCTCACACACCGATTCCCGCTTGCCCAGTGGAAAACCGCCCTCGCAACAGCCCTGTACAAACGCACGCACAAGGCAATAAAGGTCGCGATTGACTTTCGACCAGACACTCCAATAACACCCAACTTATAAACAGAAACCCCCGATGTCAGTCCATGCCCCGGACGAAGTGACTCTGATGATAAGCTCTT
>CAZWAT010000022.1:0-21627 GCA_964632015.1 uncultured Planctomycetaceae bacterium | reverse complement strand
ACCATCGCAAAACCAAATACTAATCGCAAATTCATCGACCATCTCCACTTCAACCCTATAAGCAGGAATTCGCAATATAGCCGATGCACAGATCATTTAAAAGACAAGATGGTATTAAGCCTGGCCTCAAAACCACAGACGCCGGCGGAACCTATCGCGTTCCACCGGCGTCCGTATGTCTTGGCGTCGGGCCGCCAGTGACTATTCGGGGTTATTCGTTGTCCTGCGAAACCTGTGGTACAAGAAAGATGAACCGCTGCTGACCTTGCGGATCGGTGACGAGCAATCTCACGCCGTCCGAAGCCTCGGGAGAATTCAGCGCGCGTTCAACATCCTCAGCGGTCTCGATTTGGATATCCTGAATTCTGGTTATCACCATGCCCGGGCGCAGGCCCTGTTCGGCGGCGTTGGAGTTCGAGCGAACGTCGGTGATAATCGCCCCGCTCAGTGATGTGCTGTATCCGTATCTTTCGGCTATCTCTTGCGTCAGCGTGCGGGTTTGAAGTCCGAACCTCGTTTCGCCCTGTCGATTGTTGCGCATCGACTCGACTGCACCACCACGCGCCAATTCTTCGGGTTGAGCGGCAAGGGTGACCTGCATGTCCTGTTTTTCACCGCGCCGCATCACTGAAATGGTCACGGTTTCGCCAGGCTGCCTGTTGGCGACGGCGTTGCGCAGGTCGTTTCCGCTGGTGATCCGCTGATCATCAATCGCGACGATGAAGTCTCCCGTTTCGATGCCTCCCTGGTCGGCGGGGCTTTGTTCAACAACGCTGGTGACTAGTGCGCCTCGGGTATCGGGCAGATTGAAGCTACGTGCGAGATTCACGTCAACGTCCTGGAAAGTCACACCCAGAAAACCTCTTAAAACCTCTCCCCGCTCTATAAGCTGCTGCATTATTCCGCGGACCATGTTCGACGGAATAGAAAAACCGATGCCTTCATTCCCACCGCTCGACGACACTATCATGTTGTTTATGCCGATGACCTCACCGCGCATGTTGACAAGCGGGCCTCCGCTGTTTCCACGGTTGATGGCGGCGTCTGTCTGAAGATAATCCTGGTAGAGGCCTTGAATGGGACCCGCCCCAGTTGCCCGACCGGTCGCGGAGATTATTCCCATCGTGACGGTCTGGGCGAGTCCACTGGGAGCGCCTATCGCCAGCACCATGTCGCCGACCTGCGTCTTCGCGCTATCGCCAAGAGGGGCCTCGATGAGATCCTGGGGGTTTTTAAGCTTGATGACAGCAAGGTCGCTCTGGGGGTCGGTGCGAATCCACTCGTTGTCGAGTTCTCTTCCATCGGCGAGCACTACCTTCACACGGTCAGCGCCGCCAACAACGTGATAGTTGGTAATGACATATCCCTCGTCGGCGTCGACTATCACCCCGCTACCCAGGCCGAAGACTTGCCTTTGTTCGGGAATCTGGGGACGTCGGGGATCTCCGTCACGGAAGAACCGGCGGAAAAACTCGCTCATGTCAGGCTGTTGAATCGTCCGGGTTACCCGCACCTCAACCACAGCCGGTCGCACCACTCGAGCGACCTCGCGAATAAGAGGAGAAATCGTGTCCTGCCGGCTCATCTCGGCCAGACCTTCGCGAGCGGCGGCAATGCTCCCGCGCTCAACAGCGTATGCAACCCTGCTGATAATCGCCGGCGCGTTAAGCCAGGCCGACAATAAACCCAAAACCACCAGAAGCACAACTACTGTACGCGAAACCTTCATTATTCATGCTCCTTGATATTCACGCGCTGATGACACCGCCCTGCGCCTGCGCAGGTGCGCCAGGGCGAATGCGGATACCATAGTTATATACAGCACCACGCCGACACTCCCAGCCAGAACGGCCCGCCTGGTGGGGCCCGCATCAGGGCGAATCCCGACCTTTGGCAAAAGCGTTGACTCGCCAGTATCCCACTTGAAACACTCGATGTCTTCGGGCGAAGATACGACAAAGGCATCCGTATTTTCTATAACGACAGGATGAACCAAAGAGTTCTCAAATATTCTGATGGGCGGATCCTGTTCGTTAAGCGCCGGTACAACCGCAACTTGTCGATATACCGGGTCGTCTGAATCAGGTGCGATTGTCTCAACGCTCCACCATCCGTTGCATCTGATAAGTTGGATGTCCTTTACCTCGATCGTTTCTTCGCTCACAGCCGACAGTTCGACCAGATGCTTGCCCACCACAGACGCCCGAGTGCGAAAGATCGTTTCAAACCGTCGATACGTCGCCGTGAGCTGCTCGGGTGGCACGAAGATGCTGGTGTCTCCTTCCACTTCATCGGGCTTTGAGGCGACCTTGGCGATCAACCAGCCGTCGGCTCTGTTACCGGGCGAGCGGGCGTTAAAACTCAGCCGATAAAAACAATCGCCTTCGAGCATCACCGCACTAGCGGCAGATGATGGAAGATATATTATCGGCGCCCGCATCCTCACTATATCCGCCTCGCGCGTCGAGCGGGTCAGATGCCAATCGCCCGTCAACAGATTCTGGCCGACGGTTTTGAACGGTTCCTGTCCAAGGGTGACAGATTGCACAACCCGCTGGTGCACCGACCCGTCTTCCACAAGCAGGTAACGCACGCCATAGAGGCTCAGCAGGCGGTTCGTATGAACAAGCCAACGCCACTGATGATTCTTGCCCGCGTTGTCGAACCCCATTAACCATGCGTGCGCAGGTGATTGAAACGGCCCGTATGACGCAATCGACGCGATACCCATCGAGCAGCAGGTTTTGGGAAGCAGCAACTCGTCAGGACGATGAAGGTAGCCTTCCGCAAGGCCCCACACTCGATAATCGCCGTGTTCGTTTTCATGCAACCATTTCGCCGCAGGCGACATTTCAGCGGGTCGAACCACCTTGCCGGGCACATCGACCGCCCGCGCGACGATAAACAGATCCACCAGAAGCAGCGTGCAAATCCCCGCCGACGCCCAGGCCGATGACCTCCTTGCCCATCGGGGCAATATCACCATCCATGCAACAAGAACCCCAAGAGGCACGAACACGGCGGGTTTCCAGGGAAGCATCGCACGCATCGCCACACGGTATGAGCCGGAGAATAGATGATTCGCATCTTCCATTTGACCAAGCACGCCCAGCACAAGCACAACCGCCAACAACGCGACAAGCGACAACAGCATCACGGCAGGCAGTATCCGAGTTACGCCCCGCCTGAGCGTGGGGGCGAAATCCCTTCTGCCTCGAACAACCTTGTCAACGGCGACCGAAGCAAGCACCGCCAGACCCATGTTCACAGCCAGTATCATCCTTGCCGGGCAACGAACCGCACCGACTACCGGCAACATGTGGATCAGGCGATATGTCGGAAGATAATACCCCAGCATCCATATGAACGCGCCTGCGGATATCCACGTCCAGCAGCGAACTATGGGCCGATGCTCATCGAGGGCATCGGCGCGATAGATACGACGTATCGCAGCCCCCGCAAGCACCAGCGTGCCAAGGCCCACGTAGGGCAGCATTTCGCACAAGTGCCAAGACCCCCACCACTCACCCCAGATTCCTTGTGTTCGAACACCCTGTATCAGCGGAAACAACGCCAGCACGATCGATGTAGGAAAGAAACTGTTTTCGCCCGCGACGAAATAACCCACATTCCCCCGCGTCGCCTCATTCATGACCCTGAGAGTCGATTCGATCTGCCACATCGAAAGCGCCACGGTTACGCAACCGGCAATGGCTATCGTGGCGTATACTCTTGCTTTGGATCCCGCGCGGATGATCACGTAAGCGCCAACGATTATCGTCATGTGAATGACCGTCGGATAATGCCCCGCCCACATCGCACCGCACATCGCCGGCGCCAGCACGACGACCCCGCCAAGCAGGCCTGAGCACCTTTTGGCGAGTTCGACGCCCCATAACAACCAGGGAAGAAACGCCGCTGAATGGATCATCGCCAGGTGCACGCGATGGCCGATCATGAATCCGCCAAACATGAACGCGATTGACCCGAACAACGCCGAGACTCTGCGCAGCCCTAATGAACGCAGATATACGAACCCGCCTGCCCCACCCAGCCAGAATCCAACATAAATCGACAAGGTGTACGCGACTAAAGGAGGCATTATCGCGAACAACCAGGTCGCCGGAAACATCACCGCCGATTGCGGATCGCCAATAACCGCCCCACCGGTGGCTTCGAGAGGATTGCCCAGCGGCAGACGACCTTGGGCAAGCGCCTCGCCGGTCATCTTGCGCAGAGGATAATAGTACCCCACATCATCCTCGCCCGCCGAGATGGGATTAATCATCAACGAGTACAACAGCACCGGCACGGTGGCAAAGATTACCAGGTGGCACCAGCAGGCGTGTCCACACCGGCCGATAAACGTCCCACGCCTTGCGACAATACGCCCAACCGCCCCGGTTCGCCCGGTGGTCATGATTCAAATATCCCCGCCGCGGGCATCGCACTGAAGACCAGGCGCTCAAGGTCGCCATCCGTCGGAGCGGCGACGTACATCGACCCGCCCGCGAGACACTGCCGGCGACAGTTTTCCTGAAATTTGTCCCATTCGCGTCGGTACTCTTGAATAAGCTCGTTCGAACGCGATATGACCAGACGCTGACGCGTTTCGGCGTGTTCCAGAAGCAGCTCGCCCCGCATGTCGGGGTTGCTGTCACCGGAAGAAAACACATGAACAATTGATGATGCGATTCCGGACAATCTCAACCTGTCCATCGGACGGGCAAGATCGTCGCAGTCAAGCAGGTCGCTGACAACAATCACGCTACCCACCGATCGGTGCTCGCCCAGTGCCCGCTGCACGCAGTGCAAAAGCCTGGTGGTTCCCGATGGAACCAGCCCCGCCAGAAATTCAAGCGCACCGAATATGCCAGACCTGTTTCGCCCGGTTCGGTGGGCAGGTTTGATGTCGTCACTAAACGGTATGATAAGCACCCGCTCATGCCCGCCCATGGCGACATACGCCATCGCGGCCGCCACGCTTCGGGCGTAGTTGAACTTGTGAATATCGTCCCCAGCCCGCATCGAAGACGAGACATCGAGCATCACTGCGATGTCGGCCTCGCTGTGCTGATGGAACATGCGAAGAAGCAGTTTTTGTGCCCGCGCATAGCAATGCCAGTCGATATATCGCGGATCGTCGCCGAGAACATATGGACGATGATCGGCGAATTCCAACCCGTCCCCGACAAATCTGCCCGCACGCGAACCGCGTCCCATCGGGCGTGCATAAGCCTTGGGCGCTACCTTGAGCCTATCCAGGCGGCGCAAGATCGATTCATCGAAGAATTCTCGCCAGTGCGACATGTGTTATTGACCGATTGTCTTGTTTTCGATCTCGTCCAGAAGGCTCGCCAATTCCTCAGCGTCCTGTGCCTGCATCAGCGCATCAACGTTTTCACGACGTTCGAGCATTCTACCCAGCCGGGCGAGCACGTGCAGGTGAGTGCGATCATCCTTACAGCATATCAGAAAGAACAGACGCGTAAGCGACCCGTCAATCGCGTCAAAAGGCACGCCACTGGGCGTCAGGCCTACAATAACAAAACTGGCGGCGATGTCGTAAGGAAGAGGATTCCTCGGATGAGGTATGGCGACGCCGGGTATGAGTGCCGTCGAGCACAATTCCTCGCGCTTTTCGATCTGCTCGATCATGTTGGCGCGGTCATAGATCATCTGCGCCTGGTCGGCAAGATCGACAAGCTGGCGAATAACCGCCGCCTTGGTTCTGCCCTTGAGCGGCACAGAAATGCCGCCTGCCGGTATCATCGGGCATATAAGACGTTCGTCTTCCTCGAAACCATGGTGCGCGCTGACGCCTCGCTCGATGTCGGCGAGACGATCCCCGCCAAGTTCGTGCATACGCGTTTCCACCCAGTGATCAACCTGGCTTTTGATAAACACGTAGTCGCCTGGTGCCCTGCGACAAGGGATCTTTCCCCTGGAGGCGAGCTTCTCGACCTCCCTGAGGTCCATGTGCAGGTAATCCGCAACCTGCCTGGATGTGAGTTGTTCATGAGCCATAATCGTCGATGCTACCATACCACCCCCGCCCGGAAAAGCGCAAGATGCACGTAAGCTATAATCCTGGAATCATTGACTTTCTCGACCCGAAGAACTTATAAAGTATATGGAGCATCTCGATATGGACCCTTAGAAGGAGTCTATCATGCCGCATCATGCAGCGAGGTATCAGTGGGTATCGAGGTTGAGCCGGTGGGCAATGTTGGGAACTATGGCGCTGCTTGCAGTGACCATGGCTGTGACCATCGCGTTCACCGTGGATGTGCTGCTCAACTGGGCACGATGGAGCGAAACCCTCACTACCCCGTGGATTCTCCCGGCGGGGTGCGTCCTGGCGTTTTTTGGCGAGGCGGCATTGGGGGTCTGGCTGGTGACGCTTTTTGGCACAATAAAGCTGGCAGTGTCTGTTGAAGATTCGCTTCGCACATCGACCGACAGATTCAGATCCATCGAAACGCTTCTGGAAGTGCAGGGTAACGCCATCAACAAGCTGGTTGATCTCAACACGCTCAGTGATCAGGCAAAAAGCCTGCTGTATCGTAATCGTGAACTCGAAGCCCTTCGTGAAGCGGTGCAGGAAGACGTAATGAGACAGGATTACGCCTCGGCGGAGGGGCTGATCGACAGCATGGAAAGCCGACTCGGTTTCGCCGCCGAAGCCAAACGCCTGCGACAGGACGTGCAGGCGTCAAAGCAGATCACACTCGACGAAAAGATCGACGACGCCCTATCACGCCTCGAAGACATCATCGCACGTCACGACTGGCCTCGCGCTATGCGAGAGGCGCAAAGGCTCGGCGAACTGTTCAAGGGACATGCCAAGACCACCAACCTCAAGCAGCGCATCGAGAAGGCAATGGCCCACCACAAAAGGGCATTGCTCCAGGAATATGGCGAGGCGGTGCGAAAGGACGATGTCGATCACAGTATCGAACTGCTCAAGGAACTCGACAAATATCTCACCCCGCAGGAGGCAGCGGCGCTGTCTGAAAGCGCCAGGGGCGTCTTCAGGGCCAAGCTGCACAACCTTGGCGTGCAGTTCGCGATAACCGTCACTGACAAGCAGTGGTCGCAGGCGGTCGATGTCGGCGAAGAGATCATGAAAGAATTTCCGAACACGCGAATGGCTCAGGAGGTGCGTGAGAAAATGGATCTTCTCAAGACGCGCGCTGCCGAGGAGCCTGCAAGCTTTTCGCAATAGTCCGACATCGGCATAACGGTCAAGTTTCGTTATCGACGCGAGCGACCCTGCGGATTCGGCGCCCCAGGCGGCATATTATCTCGTGCGGAATCGTACCGGCCAGCTTCGAGAGGTTCTCGACGCTGTTGGGTGCGGCGGGATCGTCGGATATCACTTCAACCGCATCGCCGACACGTGCATGAGGGGCGCTGGTAACGTCCAGAATTGTCTGATCCATGCACACTCGCCCCACAACGGGCAGATAGTCGTCGCCTATCCGCATGCACGCCCGATTCGAGAAGCATCGCAGGTATCCATCGGCGTATCCTATCGGAACCAGTCCCAGTCGGGCGGGCTTGTCGAACTTCCAGGTCAGGTTATAACCGGCTGAGGAACCGGCGGGGACATCTTTCACCTGCATCAACCTTGACATCACCCGCATCGCGGGACGAAGCGGCAGCTTGTTGTGAAGCTCGTCGGAAGGCTGATACCCGTAGATTGCGATTCCCGGCCGAACCATGTCGAGATGCGACTGGGGTAGATCTATCAACGCCGCCGAGTTGGCGGCGTGCAGAATCAGCCCTTGGCGGGGACAACAGTTGGCTGCGTCCTTGAAGCGTTTGAGCTGTTCGAGGGCATAGGTTTTGTCGGCTTCGTCGGCAGTGGCGAAATGCGTGTACATGCCCGTAAGCGCCACCGAGCTGTTCTTCACAAGCAGGTGGACCATCTCCGACGACCGCTGGGCAAGAATGCCCGAGCGATGCATGCCGGAATCTATTTTGAGATGCACACTCGCATGGCGATTGATTCGTTTCGCCGCCTGAGCGACCTGCTCGACATCGTCGGGGGCGATGACCGTCACGGTGACGTTGGCGACGATCAGCTCTTCCAGTGCCTCGCGTGTGGATTGTTCCCGCCCGTGCGCGCATGGCGAGAAGAACACCAATATATCCTTGCTCCACCCAGCGTTGCGAAGCTCGATTGCCTCGGACGGATCAGCCACCGCCATGCAGTCGGCGAACGCCAGCGAAGGCAGGACAAACTCGATACCGTGACCGTAGCAGTTCGCCTTGACGGCTGGGCAGAACTTTACGCCCGCGCCAAGCCTGCTTTTGAGCAACCTGACGTTATGCCGCACCGCCGAGGAGGAAATTTTCGCAGTAGTGTACCCTTCCATCTGCCTTTCCTGGTGAAGGACGATCCTACCGCACGCAAGGACATTGTCAATGACCAGGGGCGTCGCTACATGGAAAGATACTTGTCGATCCGCTTGGCTGCCTTCCTGCCGGAATCGATAGCGCTTGCGACGTAGGATGCACCGATGGCCAGATCGCCCGCAACGAACACGCCAGGAATGTTGGTGGCCTGGCCGTCGAGAACAATTTTACCATCTTCGTCTACTCGCAGGTTCAACTGGCGGGCGACGTCGGCGTCAATCACCGAGTTGAAACCCATCGCCAGAACCGCCACCTGTGCCTTCATGCGGAAACTCGTCTGGGGAAGCACCACCATCTTCTTGCACGAAGAGCCTTCCCATTGCACCTGCACTGCCTGAAGTTCCTCGACCTGTTCACCCGAGCCACCAAACGCCTGCGTCGCAACGCACCATCTGCGAACAACCGCGTCGTCACGATGAGCCCACGGGTCGGAGACGATCTCGCCCTTTGGCATGATCTCGAACTGGTGCACCTCGCGTGCGCCGTTAAGCAGCGACATTTCCACGCAGTCATCGCCCGTCAGGCCCCCTCCGATGACAGCGACGATCTTGTCACGAACGTCAATAGCCCCACCGGGCGCCTTGACCCCGCGCAGATAATCCAGCGCCAGGTGAATGCCCTTCTTGTCCCGCCCGGGCACATTGAGGTCTTTTCCTTTCGCAGCTCCGGTTGCAAGCAACACCGCGTCATGCCGGGCCAGAAGCTCATCGGCTTTGACATCCACTCCAACCGCTTGGCGTGTTCTGAACTCGATACCCTCCGCCTTGAGCTGCTCGATGCGACGATCGATGAGTTTCTTGTCGAGCCTGAACTCGGGAATCCCATACCGCAGCAGTCCGCCGGGTGAGGGTTCCTTTTCGAACACGGTCACTTCGTGCCCAAGCCTTGCAAGCTGCTGTGCAGCCGCCATGCCCGCCGGGCCTGAACCGACAATCGCAACCTTCTTGCCCGTCTTACGCGATGCGGGTTGCGGCACGACGAAGCCTTCCTCGAAAGCCTTTTCGACAATCGACGCCTCTATCCTCCGAATCTGAACGGGATATCCGTCCAAGTTGCGCTTGCAGGCCGACTGGCACGGCGCGGGGCAGACAATGCTGGTGAACTCGGGGAAGTTGTTGTCAGCGTGCAGAACGTCGCTCGCCTCGCGCCACTTGCCTTCCATCGCCAGGTCGGTCCACTGCGGAACCCTGCTTCCAAGCGGACAACCCCGCAGCGTGCAGGCGGGATTCATGCAATCCATGCACGACCGGCTGCCAAGCAACGAAATCGCCTGCTCGTATCCAACCGCGCCGGTGGTGAAAAGTCTTACCGCGTCCTGGTAGTCCTTGCGGAACCGCTTCCGTCGACCCTGCCACCTTGGCATCACCCGCCGCAACCACCCACTTCGCTTGAGCAGCGCGATCATCCAGTCATACATGGTCATGTTGAAACTGAATGTTTTACCGGCGAAACTCACCGTGGGGTTCCACAGCCTGCGGTAGGCGATCTTGTCACCGTTGGCGGGGTTAATGCTGTACTTTTCCCTGTCGCGAGCGTACTTCTCGGGGCTGGATGCAAGCTCCGCCTTGAAAACAGCGTCTTTAATCAGCATTGCCGAGGCGAGGTTATATGTCACCGCACGAGTGGCCGCGTAGTTGTTGTCTTTCGAGTCGCGCTCGTACACCGCCAGCACCGCGTCGGCGTACTGCCTTGCGTATTCAATTCCGCCCCACCGCATGCAGTCGTAAATTCTCACCACAATGGCGCGTCGCAGGCTTTCATCCACGCCGTCGATCGCGCCCACCGAAGCGGCGGCGACCTCTCGAAGCTTATCGGCAAGACGCTGACCCTGGCGATAACGGCGGATGGTGTACCGACATTTCTCATCCAGAACGTCGCGCCAGTCCATGCGAACCGGAGGACCCTGGAATAGATCCTTCCGAACCACAAGCTTACGCCCCATATTGAAGGCGTACAGGTTCTTGCGAATGTCGGTGCGGATGGTGTCTTTTATCGCCCAGGCCATCGAATGCATCGACACGGGAATCAAACCCTTCTGGAAGGCGAACCCAAGCATCATGATGTTGGCGTAAAGCTTGCTGCCTAGATACTTCTGGCAGATCCTACCGATATTGCGGGCAAGGAAGTCATCCTCGCGCGTGTGCCTGTGGATCAAATCCTCAAGCGCTACGGGGTCGAAATCCTCCCGACCCATCAACCCGCGAATGGTCTGCACCTTGTCGGTGTTAATGACCGCGGCGGTGCGATCTCTGCTGGCGATTCTGATTCTTCCTGACGGATCAAGCGCTCTCGCCGCCTCGAGGATGTCTATACCCAGAAGCAAATCGGCCTTGCCGTAAGGAATGATCGGTGTGAGGGGCTGTTTCGCGATGTTGTAAATAATCTGGCTGATGACTCCACCGTTGCGAATCGCCAGACCCTTTTTGTCAAGGAAGCTCACATCGTAACCTTCCTTGTGCCCCGCGCGCACGACGATGCTGGTAGCGACACCAATTCCAAGCCCGCCCCATCCGACGAGGCAGCAGCGCCAGATATCGTCCACATCCCGCTTTGTGGGCTCGGGAATGTTATCCAGGTCCAGTTCTGGCAGGCGGATTCTCGCGGGATTTTTTCGCTTGATTATGACCCGCTCAAAGGCGTCGCATGCCCCGATGCGCTCGCAGGCGCCATCGTTTACGCACCACGTCGTATCGGTGTCCATCTTCGGGCCATATTCGGTCTGAACGTGTTTGAGGCCCGGGCAACCCGTCATTTCGGAACACGCAAGGCAGAACCTGCAAATTTCCTGGTTTATGTTCATGTGCTCCCAGGTCGGCAGGTAGCCCTTGTCCCTTACGATCGCGCGTTCCGCGCGTCTCTTGCGGCGCATACGGGTGATGGCACATTCCTTGTCCGAAATGATCACCTTCACCCCGTCCGCCAAAAAAGTCTCTTCAAGAAGCCTGCGATATTCGGTGCGTTTTTCGGGATCGACTCGGACAATCGAAGCGCTGCTTGAGCCGGCGATTCCGCGCACGACCTCTTCGATATCCTGCACCTCGGTCAGATTGCCCAGAACGTCATAGTCGACGCCGGGCGTGGGCTGATGCCCTGTCATCGCGGTCGTGCGGTTGTCAAGGATGATGAACGTGATGTCCTGCCCAAGCTTGATCGCCTGGGAAATGGCAATCTGCCCGCTGTGGAAGAAGGTCGAGTCGCCCATGAACACCACCTGCTTGTTGGTGATGAACGGATCGATTCCAGACCCGGTTCCGCCACCCAGTCCCATGCCGCTGTAATCATGCATGAGCTGCTCGTTTGGCGGGAACATCAGCATCGTGTAGCACCCGGTGTCGCCATGGAACACCAGGTCTATCGCATCCCTGTTGTGGTTGCGGCGCATGTAGTCTTTGTTTGAGAACTTTCGCTTTATGTCGATGCACACATTCGCGCTGTCGCGGTGAGGACAGCCCGGACAGAAAGTCGGCGTCCTTGAGGGCAGCACATCGATCTGCGCCTTGGTGGTGTTGTCGATGGTCTGGATTTCGCGCTCAAGCGAAGCTGCTGAACTCGCCAGGCGCGGGTCGCCTTCACCCTCGGAGGCGAGTTTCTTGAACAGGCCCGCGAGCGTTTCGATGAGCATCGACGGATGCAGACCTCTTGATGACGGAATGCCCGCGAGTCCCATAGGTAGCGTCTTGCCCCACACCTCCGTCGGGGCCTGTGATGGAGTCCTCTGGCGATCCTTGAGCAGAATCTCGCTGATCTGCTCTTCAAGGAAACTGCGGCGTTCCTCGACAACGATGATTCGCTGCGTCTGCTTTGCGAATTCCCGCACAAGCTCAGGGTCAACCGGGTAGGACATGCCGAACTTGAGTATTGGGAACTCGCCCGTCAACCCCATCTCGGCCAATGCCTGCACCAAATACCCATGGGCCAGTCCGCTGGTGACAAAGCCGACCTGCGCCCGTGTGGAGGCAGGATGAAGAATCTGGTTAAGGCCTACTTCCCGCGCCTTTGCGATTGCCTGTCCGAAACGTCTTGGCAGACTGTCTTCCTGCCACCACGTTCTGGGAGGCAGCAGCACGTATTTGTCAAGGTTGATGGCGTCGGTGCTGAACTCGAACTGGTTTCGCGTATTGGCGCCGGGATACTGGTTTGGTTGACAGATAACCGTCCCGCCCCCGTCGGCCAAGTTGGTGGTAAGGATGTAACCTATATAAAGCTCTGACGACGCGGAGACCTGGAACGATTTGGCGACGAAGTCTTTGACCTCCTGCGGGTCGGACGGCTCGATAACGGGCATGTGAAGATGCTTGCAGATAAACCTGCTGTCGGCAGGCACCTGGGTCGAGTCGCTCCACGGATCGTCGCCGCACACGACAATGGCGCCTCCGTCGGGGTGCGCCCCGGCGAGGTTTCCCAGCGCCAGCGCGTCGGCGGCGACATGCACACCGACTGACTTCATGGCGATCATGGCCCTGGACGGAACAAGCTGTGTACCGTTGAGCGACGCCGCCGATAGCGCCTCATTATTGTTGATGACCGCCCTGATGCCTTTCTCGTTGAGCAGGTCCTTTATATGGGCCAGCGCATCGAAGTATCCGGCAATGGGGCTTCCGGGGTATCCGCCCATCATGTGAACACCACCAGGGGTTTCAAGGCAACCTTTGACAAGCAATTCGTTGCCTGTGAAGACCTCCGGGCCATCCGACTTCAAAAATCTTGGATCAACCTTCATGGCCGGCATTGTACGCGCATACGACATGTGCCTCCAATGGAATTTGCCTTGACCCTTCCTTTGAATAAAGGTTATATTCCCGCGATTCGCCAATGGCGGGTTGGTTGGGTTTTCTGAAGTTAACCCAGTCGCACATGGCGCTACACAACGGCGCAACAGGTTATAGCCCTATTGGCAAAGCCCAAAACAGGAGCATGTATTGTGTCTATACATTGCGTAGTATGCGTCAAGCAGGTTCCCGACACCAAACGCATTACAACCGAAGCCATGAAGGAAGACGGAACTGTCAATCGCGCCGCCCTTCCGGCTGTTTTCAACCCTGAAGATCTCAACGCACTTGAAGCCGCACTTGCCGTCAGAGACGCGTGCGGAGGCAAGGTGACAGTCGTAACTATGGGCCTGCCAAAGGCTTGTGACGTTCTAAGAGAATCACTCTTCCGCGGCGCTGATGACGCGGTGCTTATCACCGATCGTCGGGCGGCCGCCAGCGACACTCTTGCGACAAGTTACATTCTTTCATGTGCGATGCGCAAGCTCGATCCTGACTTGGTGTTCTGTGGACGCCAGGCGATCGATGGCGATACTGCCCAGGTAGGCCCGCAGCTCGCCGAGAAGCTCGGTTTCAACCTGCTGACCTACATGGAAGAGTTCATGGGCGTCAGTGACAACAAACTCAAGGCTCGCCGAAACATCGGCGCCGGTTGGGAAGTGGTTTCATGCCGCCTACCCGCGCTGGTGACCGTCATGGACACCGCAAACACTCCGCGCCCCAGGGCGGCCAAGCGAATCATGAAGTTCAAAAAGGCCATGAGCTGTGCGGAAATCGCAAAGAACATTTCTGACACCATGGGCGACGCCCCCAAAGACCAGCAGGAAGCCAAAATAAAAACCCTCTGCGATGAGCTGTCCCAGAAGGGTCTGCTTATTAAACAGTGGAACCTCGACGACGTCGAGGCGGATCTGGCCTGGTGCGGAATGAGCGGAAGCCCCACTAAGGTCAACCGCATTCAAAGCGTCGTATTAACAGGAAGCGGATACCATGAATTCCCCGCTACTCAGGAAGGTATCTCCAAACTCATTGGTGAACTGATAGAAGAGCACACAATAGGCTAGTTGCCCGCCGGGCAGGCCTCAACTGATACCAGTCTATCCGGCGACCGGGCAACTTACAGCTCGGGCCTTAACGAGGATGATTATGATTGAAGCGAACAGAAACGGCGAAGTCTGGGTCTTTGCGGAGCAGGAAGCCGGGAAGCTTTCCGAAGTGCCCCTAGAACTGCTGAGCAAAGGGCGCGAACTGGCCGACACCCTCAAAACCCCCTTGGCGGCGACGCTTCTGGGCAAGAATGTGAAAGCACTTGCCTCAAAGCTCATAAGCCATGGATGCGACAAGGTTTACGTTGTTGAGGACGATTGTCTTGACCACTATCAGACCGCGTCATACAGCAAGGCCCTGTGCGACCTCATCAGCGAGCACAAGCCCCAGATCATGATCTATGGCGCTACCCCGCTGGGTCGAGATCTTGCCCCAACCGTCGCAAGCTCGATGAAGTGCGGGCTCACCGCGGACTGCACCGATCTTCAGATCGGCTCGCATACAGAAGTCGCCACCAAAGAGAAGCATGAGAATCTGCTGCATCAGATTCGCCCCGCCTTCGGTGGGAACATCATTGCCACCATCGTCAACCCCCACCGCTGGCCGCAAATGGCGACCGTTCGCGAGGGCGTCATGCCTCTGAGCGAGCCTGACGAGTCGCGCAAGGGCGACGTTGTCGAATGCAAGCCTAACTTCAACAGCATGGTTCTTCCGGTCGAGATACACGAATCGCATCGTCGCGCCAAGAAGGTCAACCTCAAGGCAGCGCGTATCATCGTCGCAGGTGGAGCCGGGGTAGGCAGCAAGGACAACTTCAGGCTTCTGTGGGATCTGGCGAATGTTCTCGGCGCCGCCGTTGGTGGAAGTCGAGCCGCCGTGGACCTCGGATACATCGATCACGATCACCAGATCGGTCAGACCGGAACCACCGTCAGACCTGCCCTGTACATCGCGGTGGGAATCAGCGGGGCCGTCCAGCACAGGGCGGGAATGCAGGAATCCGCGAAGATTCTCTCGATCAACACCGACAAGGACGCCCCGATCTTCGGAGTTTCGCATTATGGAATAGTGGGAGACTTCACCGAAGTCATCCCCAGGATGATCAAGGCGATTCGAAGCGGAGCGAGCATAACCGATGCCGCCGCTTCGGTAAAAGCATAGAAATTTGAGCAACACTCGTATTCCACTAAGGAAAACAGACTAATGGCGAATTTTTACACCGATAACGAAGACATCCGCTTTCTGTTTCACCATTTCGACCTGAAGCGGATCGCCACGATTACGGAAGAAGATTTCCGTTTCAGCAGTGAGTTTGATTTCGCTCCCGTCGATGCCGATGAAGCGGTCGATAACTACGAGCGAATCCTCGAGTCCTGCGGCGAGATCGCGGGCGACATCGTCGCGCCGACCGCCGAAGAAACCGACCTCGTGGGCAACAAGCTTAACGATGACGGAAGTGTCACTTACGCCCCCGGTATCGCCAACGCGATTCATCGCCTCGGACAGGCCGACCTGATGGGCTTCACACTGCCCTATCGATTCGGCGGGCTCAACTGCCCCAACGTCGTATACACCATGTCCAACGATATGGTCAGTCGGGCCGATGCGGCACTGATGAACATCTACGGACTTCAAGGAATCGCCGAAACTATCAACGCGTTCGCCTGTGAGGAGATCAAGCAGGAATATCTCCCCCGCATGGCCAGCGGCGAATGGACAGGCGCGATGGTTCTGACCGAACCCGACGCCGGCAGCGACCTTCAGGCGGTCAAGACCCGTGCATACCAGGACGAAAACGGCAACTGGTTCGTCCGCGGCGTCAAGCGGTTCATCACCAACGGCTGTGGCGAGGTGCTTCTTGTTCTGGCGAGAACCGAGCCAGAAATCTCCGACGGTCGAGGCCTGAGCCTTCTGCTTGTCGAGCGCGGGCCAAAGGTCAAGGTTCGCCGACTCGAGAACAAACTTGGCATCCACGGCAGCCCGACCTGCGAAATCTTCTTCGACGACGCCCCCGGAAAACTCATCGGCGAGCGTCAGCGAGGCCTGATAACCTACGTCATGAGCCTGATGAACGGCGCGAGAATCGGTATCGCCGCCCAGTCACTGGGTATCGGCGAGGCTGCGTACCGTGTCGCCCGCGATTACGCCAACAGCCGAAAGCAGTTCGATGTCGCCATCGAGAACTTCGCCGCGGTCAAGGAACTGCTCGTGAACATGAGCGTTGACCTTCAGGCTGCCAGAACGTTGAACTATTTCGCCGCCTACTGCGTCGATCTTGAAGTAGGCCCAATGAAGAAGCTCGAGTTCGGCAACGTCACCGACAAGGCGATGCAGAGGCAGCTCAAGCAGGACGCCCGCAAATTCGGCAGGTTCAACAAGCTGCTCACCCCCATGTCAAAGTACTACGCCAGCGAAATGAGCATGAGAGTCGCCAACGATTCCATCGCCGTGCTTGGCGGAAGCGGATACATGAAGGATTACCCCCTCGAACGTAACCTGCGCGACAGTAGAATCACCACGATCTACGAAGGCACCAGCCAGTTGCAGGTCGTCGCAGCCATCGCCGGTGTGCTGTCGGGCACCGCAGAAATGGTCATCAGCGACCTGCTCGCCAAACCCACTCACATGGACGCCTGGCCTGCGGATATCGCACCCATGATCGAGGAAATCCGCGGCGGAATTGCCGACCTCAACGAAGCAATCGCCTTCGTCAAGAGCCAAAGCGGCGTCAACCATCGAGACCTTTACGCACGCAAACTCGTCGACATGGCGATTTACCTGCTCGTGGGAGCGCTGTTCTGCGATCAGGCAACAGCCAGCGAGAAGAAAAAGGCAGTCGCGTCCTACTGGCTGGCGTGGAGAATGCCCGAACTGAGAATGAACAAAGAACGCATTCTCTCGGGTAATCTGGCACCGGTTGAGCAATTCGACGCGCTGGCCGGACCGGTACCGGTTGTCGAATAGTCGTATTCCTCTTTAGTAACTCCAGGCGGCGGGCACATGAATATGTGGCCCGCCGCTTTTCTTTGGGTAGACATAATCAAAAACCGATAGATTTCAGGCGGTGCTATCCATTTTTCGTAGAAACTGTATAATGTTCAAGGCTCGTCCTCGGCCGATTCCCCCGCCCCGACGCGCCCGGACAGATATGAAGATTGGAGTTGCAATGTCCATCACTACCCAGAGGCTCAGTGAAAACGCCGTCGACTTTATTGACGAAGCACACATAAACGACCTGCTTGACAACACCCAGGGAGATGTTGTTCGAGTTCGCGAAATTATCGCCAAGAGCCTGTCAAAGCAGGCGCTGTCGCTTGACGAAACCGCCGAGTTGCTCGCAGCCGAAGATCCCGCCGTCATCGAAGAGATCTACGAGGCGGCCCGATCCCTCAAACGCGAAGTTTACGGCAACAGGATCGTCCTGTTTGCGCCCCTGTATGTTGGCAGCTACTGCATCAACGACTGCCGCTATTGCGGGTTCAAACGTTCAAATCCAGACGCCATTCGACGAACCCTCACCATGGACGAAGTCAGGGCGCAGGTGAAGGTGATGGAAGACATGGGTCACAAGCGACTCATACTGGTCTTCGGCGAGCATCCCTGGTACGGCCCCGAATACATCGCCAACGTCGTTCGCACTGTCTACGATGTGCAAAGCGGGCACGGCGAGATACGCCGGGCCAACATCAACGCTGCACCGCTTGACCACGATGGCTTCAAGATCGTCAAGGAATCGGGCATCGGAACATACCAGATATTCCAGGAAACCTATCATCACAAGTCGTATGCAGCCATGCATCCTCCGATGACTCGCAAGAGCGATTACCTCTGGCGGCTTGACGCGCTGAGTCGGGCAATGGAAGTCGGTCAGGACGACGTGGGCATAGGGGCGCTTTTCGGGCTGGCGCCTTGGAAGTTCGAAGTTATGGGCCTGGTGGCACATTCGCTTCATCTTCAGAATCGTTATGGGTGTGGCCCACACACCATCAGTTTTCCCAGGCTCAAGCCCGCAAGCGGCGTGAAGATCAACACCCGCCTTGCGCCCGACGACGAGATGTTCAAACGCCTCGTGGCGGTGCTTCGACTGGCGGTTCCCTACACTGGGTTGATATGCACCGCGAGGGAATCGGCCCAGGTGCGAAGAGAAGTCATGGCCTTCGGAGTCAGCCAGATCGACGCGGGCACCCGCATCGAGCTGGGCGGTTACACCGAGGTGGGCGACAGCCAGTGCCTTGAGAAGGAACAGTTCACCATAGGAGATGCCCGCTCGCTCGATGAAGTGATGGGCGAGCTGCTTCGCGACGGATACATCCCGAGCTTCTGCACGGCATGCTATCGCCTTGGTCGCACAGGCGAACATTTTATGGAATTCGCTATCCCAGGCTTCATCAAGCGGTTCTGCACACCCAACGCTTTGACGACGCTCATGGAGTACCTTGTCGATTACGCCGGACCCGAAACCCTGGCCGCCGGTGAAATTGCGATTAACGCCGAGCTTGCCCGCATGCCAGACGGGTCGGGCAAAACAGACCTGATCGAAAGACTAAATCGCATCAGGACACAGGACGATCGCGATTTGTATGTATAATTCGCACCGGGCGGTGATGTGACGTCATCGCCCCGCACAACCCATCCACAAGGCCACGCATCTGTGCCGAAGGTTATTGAAATTCTGGTTCTCCTGGCGGTTCCCATCGCATGGGGGCTTGCGATAGAGTTCTTGTTCACGTGGCTGCGAAACAGGAAGCGCCGACAAGCCCCCTCTGCCGGAAGGCAACGGGAATGTTGACGTCTTTGAGCATCATCGCAACATTCAACCAGCTTACGTCAGTGCCCGACGGTTATATGTCGGGACCTGTAATGGTGCTCGCCCTCGGTATTCTTGGATTGGGAATAGGCGTGATGACCGGGCTGTTCGGGGTTGGGGGTGGCTTTCTAGTGGTGCCGCTGCTCACGCTGGCTTTTGGCCTGGATTACCCGCTGGCAATAGGGTCGAGCCTGTGCTTCGTGGCGGGCACCAGCGCCGGGGGCATGGTCAGCCATGCACGAAGAAAAAACGTCGAGTTCAAAACCACCTTCATACTCGCAGCCGGGTCGATCGTCGGCGCCCCGCTGGGAAAGATGTTCCTGGTATGCCTTGAGGAACTGGCGGGACAGATGTTCACCAGTGCGATGGACATTCTGTTCATCGCACTGCTGATTGTCGTGGCGATACTGGTGATCCGCCGCCCCCCGGTCAGTAGAAGTCGAACCCTGCTTCAGCGTCTGCCCATAGGCCCGCATATCGATCTTCCGCAGGCGAACCGGTCGCATGTAAGCCTTCCGGGCATGTGTGTGCTTGGGCTGGCGGCGGGTTTTCTGACTGGCATCTTCGGTATCGGTGGAGGCGTCATTCTTGTACCGCTGCTGATGGTGCTGGTTGGACAGGGCGTTCACCTGGCTATCGGCACGAGCCTGGGAATTGTGCTGCTCAGCTCGATGAGCGGAACGGTTGTCTATGGGCTCAGCGGTAAGGTGAGCCTGGTAATAGCAATGGCACTGCTTCTGGGAAGCGCGGTGGGCGTGCAGGTTGGTTCGGTGATGAATGCCCGGATAGACCCCGCCCCGATGCGGCGCTATTTCGCGGTGCTGGTGGTTATAACGGCGGCGTCGCTGGCGGTTCGACTCGCTTGGTCGCTTGTGACGTCCTGACGCGCAGGCGCAGGCTTGGGAAGGTATTTTTCCATCCTCAGGGGCTTTCCAATCTGCTGGGAAATGTGATACGCCAGCACCTTGCCGGCTGCACTTGCCTGCATTGGATTAAGCGGCACTTTCCTGCCCGCCTCCGCAGCCGCCAACGCCGACATGCCCGAAATAGCGTTCGAATTCAACGCGTATTTCTCGCCGGCAGATCTCGCACATGCTCCACACAACACCCCTCCCTGCCTCGAAGAAAAAGCCTTCGCATCATCGGGCCGTTCAAGCAGGGTCTGGCATGACACGCATATACCCAGGTCGCCTAGCAACCCGACGTGCCTCAGCGCGCGCCACTGAAAATACGCCAACACCGCCAGAAGCGGCGCGCCATCCTGGGCCAGCCTGACCAGGGCGTTGTGAAGAAGGTCGAACAACTCGGGGTGAGGGTCGTTCTCGGCGAGCATCTCCGAGACAATCTCGATTATATACATCGCCGAGTTCAGCCGGGATGCGTCCTTTCTCAAGGTCAGCCTGCTGAGAGTCTCGGTGAACTCGATCAACGTTCCGAGCGTTCCCTTGTTGGAGGGTATGAACACCAGGTCGCCTTCGCTCATGAGGTCGATAGCACCGCCGGTCTTGCTCTTGGGGCGTTTCGCGCCCTTCGCCAGCAGGCTGATCACCCCGGTATCGCGCGCGAAGAAATGCACGACCTGGGAGGTCTCGCTGAAGTCGGTCGTCCGTAAACAAATTGCCGGTTCACGATACCGCATCGACTCATCATAACATCATCGGCCGCGAATTGCGGAATTTGATTTGAAGCGTGCGGAGTGTTGTCTATAGTCGCGTCATGGCATTGGCTCCGGGTACTACATCGCGACAGTTCTCCGCCGTCAGCGGCTGGCTGGTCATAGTGGGTTTCAGCGTTGGAATCGCCGCATGGTGGTGGCCATCATATCATAGCTGGGGCGCCGCGGCGGGCATGATGATGCTTCTACTGTCGATGTACATGGTCGTCAAAATCGCCGCCGGACAAAGAAGCGTACCGGGCAATCCGATTTATCTTCCTCTGCTTATCGCCGCTGCCATGCTTCTGTGGAAACTTGTTGGCGGCATTGGTGATATCACCTACAGCAAGCTGGGGAGCATGATGGATGTCTCGGCGATATACCAGGTGGGACTCTTCGCATTAGGCGTTCTGCTTGTACAGGCCCTGGCCGCCAGCGCTCCTCTTGCAGGCGCCCTGCTTGGGATTTCTGGGGCGGCTATGATGGCCGGGGGCATGCTGGCGTGGTCACTGGCTGGGGGAACGCCGTCGGCAACGGCAATGCTGCCGGTGATGATCGCGGGCCTAGGTGTTGTTTTCGCGACGGGCATGCGGTCTTCTGGCGGGGGCAGGTTCGCGGGGATTATCGGCGCAGGTGCGATTGTCGCCCTGGTGATTGCATCGATTTTCGGCCCGGTGGAGTTGCTGCCCGCATCATCGGCTGCGGGACTGGTTGTCGCGGCTGGCGCGTTATTCCTTCAACGCCGACGATTGGCGCTGTGCGCGTTGGGGGCGTTCTCCGCTATCGTGGCCTTTGGGCGGATGTGGAGAAACCCGCGCAGCGACGGACCCAGCAAACCCGCTACGCCACCCTCAACGACGACTTCACCACCGGCGGCACGGTCTCTTGTCGGTGGAAGAAACAGGACCCAGAGACCGGCAAGGCGA
>CAZWAT010000021.1:0-21658 GCA_964632015.1 uncultured Planctomycetaceae bacterium | reverse complement strand
CTCGATACGTCTATTCCCCTGAACGGTTGGGCCACCACGCATGGCATGCCCAGGTGTTCACCCAATAACTCAACAACCGCCCTGTCGTACGATTCTCCTCCGGTCAGCATTACCTTGTGGGGACGAAGCCCCCTGAAGGTAACCGCACAGTATCGAAGGCACAGCGCGATCTCGCGTCCAAGCCCTTCGACCTCAGACCGTAGCGCGTCGTACAACGTCCAATCAACGCTTCCGCGAGCTGCCGCCGGGTCAACGTTGCGTTTGTCCGGGGGTCGGCGAAGACGAAGCCTTAGCTCCTCCGCATCGCCGTAAGGTATGTTCAGATGACGGGCGATTGCCTGCGTCAAGCGACGACCGCCAACATCGATGCTCTTGATAAAAACAATATCTCTACCCCTTGCGACCACGACCCTGGTTGATCGACTACCGATGTCCACCACTACAGTCACGGCGTGCTCGTCCGCTTTGCGGCGCAAGGTTCGCTCGAACGCCCTGAACAACGCGATAGGCTCGGCGTCTATGTGTTGGGCCCTGAGCTTCACCTCCGATAACAACGCAAGGTGATCTTTGATTATCTCCGGTCGCACGGCAAGCAGGATGATCTCGTTGCGAACATCGGCGCCCTGCCTGACGGCTCCGGCGTCGAGCCACTCCAATCCATCTGGCGATACATCAAAACCGAACCTGTCATTGGCCTCCTGGCGAAGCGCCGACGCAAGTTGGGCTGGAGGCATCGAGCCCATGCGAATGCTCTTGACACACAGGTCGTCGCACGCAAGGGCCGTGATGACTTTCTTTCCGTGAAAGCCGCCAGTTTTGAGCATTTTTGGTATTACCGAAACCGCCTGTTGACGCCTGCGATGAGGGTCCGACGCATCAGAATCACTGAAACGCCAGCGGGAGCATGCATGTATTTTCAGCATGTCTCCGGCCTGGCGCATCTGAAGCATCTTGATGCTGTCATGCCCGATATCCAGTGCTATAGGCCACGGTCGGTTTTGGAAGAGGGACTTAAACATCCCCAAATCCTTTCTACAGCGCTACTACCTTGATATTGCCCGTTGCCGCGGCAACCTCCAGACGATAACGAACAGAACCGGCCTGGATGATGATCGATCCCGCACTGCTTGGAGAACCGAATTCATCAAAGGTCACCGATCCTGTCGACCCAAGGGTGGTGGAAACCAGGCTCGCGGCCGACATTCCGCGCTGGTTCGCCAGTTGCACCGTGTAGGCTTTCTTAGTAATCGGATGAATCAGCGGTCCACTTTGGCTGGTAAGGGAATATTCATTGTCAATGATATTGAATGTCACGGTTACGGGGGTCTGCATGGTAACTGCCACATTCTGCGCATGTTGCAGATCACTGGTGACCATTCTCGCCGCCGACATTGCAGTCGTTGCGCTAGATGTGGAATACGGAATGATCATCGCGGCCGCAATCGCCATGATGATCACCACCATGAGCAACTCAACGAGGGTGAATCCGCTGGCGCCGGCTGTTCTGTCACCGTGTCTTTTCATCGGGATCTCCCTCGGCGACAAGCTGAACCTTCGCCTCTCCCGTGCTCAGAAGAGCGATCAACCTGTCGAGTTTCTCGTTGGTCTGTTGCTGCGCTTCTAAAAGTTGAGTAATCCTTCCGCTCATTCCACCAAAACCATCCACCGCGCCGCCCGTTTGGGCTATTGCGGGAGTCGACACCACCTCGCCAACAAACCATACCGCCAGAAGAACAAGCACCGTCAGGATCATGAAAAGCAACATCTGCAACCGACGTTCGGATCTTTCAACACTCTTTGCTTTGCTCATGTCAACTCCTCTATGATGCACATGTCATTCGAGCCATTTGACTATTTCGACATCCGACTGTATTGCGTTGTTAAGCCGGTGGATCTGGTCGGCATTGAGGGCTTTGAACAATATCGCCACCTCATCGATCATGCCGCTCCACGGATTTTTTGTAGGCTGGTGGGCAATTCCGCCGATAACGGCGTTGTTGCTTGACTGCAAAATCGTGCCGCTCTGCGCGACCCGCCCCACCTCAACACCGTCCTGGTAGAGAACAAGCCGCTGCCCGTCATACACAGCCGCCAGGAAGACCCACCGCCCCTTGGGAATATCGACTGACGATTGCAGGGTAGTGGTCTGGTTGCCTGTTTTCATTCGGCAGGCAAGCTTGTTGGACTGCGATGAGCCCAGCACGCCCAGCGCCCAGTAATAACGATTGGGAGCGGCAGCGGCGACCTTTGAAAGTACCCACTTGTTATACAAGTCGACTTCGTCGGGATATACCCATGCAAGCATGGTCATCTTGTCACCCGGCGCATTGATGGGCGCGAAATCCACAAAGTTGTTCGATCCGTTGAAACCAGCGCAGGTGTCGGTATCGCCCACCACAACGCCGGCACACCCCAGCGACACGCCGTTCATGTACCATCCGTGAACACCCCCCACAAGATCGTTGCATTGGGTTCCTGACGTCTCGCCCAGGCGCCAGTAATGGCTCGGCCCCATTGAAAGCAGCAAATCCTTATAGCTGGACTTGAGCCTGACGGCGACAGACGACCTGGCGACCAGACCTCCACATGCTCCCTCTGCAACAAGGGTGTAAATCGAGTTGCTCGGTGGACCTGCGAGGTAGAGCTTATAGGTGTCGTCGGTTGAATCGATACTGAACGGGCCCAGCGGATTGTTGCTTCTCGCCGCCTCCAGCGTCAAGCATTGTGCCTGAAACAGGTACAGGCCGTGTTGAATACCGCTTTCCGCGAGCATTCTTGCTCTCCCAGCCAACATGAAGTTGTGCGAACCGTCCAGTCGAACCGACGAGGCCCACAGGCTGCACATGCCCAACACCGATGCCGCCGCTATGACCAGCAACACCATGATCAGGGCAAATGCGCTGCGAGCGTTTTCGGAATGTCGAAAACGGTTTGCTATCATGGTCAGTTTCCCATCAGGTGCCACTGCCCATTGGCAATGCCCACCTTGTCAGCGGTGGAGTTTCGCACCGAGTAGGCGTTTCTGAGGGTGCACCCGGTCTTCCCCTCGCCAATACGAATGCTGACTACGACGGTTTCGCCAAGCGGGGCCTGTCCATTCAACCAGACGTCAAAACTATCCACATCCTCAGCCAGCACCGTAGTTTGGCAATAAAGCGTGTTAAGCAGCGACGACATGCTATATGCCGGTGAAACCACCAGGGTGTTCAATGACACCTGCTGGTCAAGCAACGCCACGAGAATAGGATGCAGGCTGGACGGGTATGTCACCTGGTGCCTCAAGAGCCTACTTGAGGCGGCATCATGACGCACCAATACAAGCTCGCTTATGTTGATTTTATCGTCGCCGCCCGTGTCTTCATTCCAGATCATGAAATAGTATCCGTCGGCGTGCAGCACCAGTCGTGCGTGGTGAATCTCCGCCCCGACCTTTAACAATGAAATGCGCGCGGCGTGAAGCGACTTATACGCTTGCTCATCGTCTGTGTAGCTGCGAGTCAAAACTGAAGACGCGCCCGCTACCGCCAGTCCTATCATGGCCATCAACGCCATGCCAAGCACGAGTTCAGCTAATGTGAATGCTGATCGCTTCATAGCTCCGCAAACCTCGTGAATACCAGCCTTGTCAGTGAGACCATGCTCACGCCGTGATGCCTGATAGTGACGCGAACGCGCAGAAACGCGTCAACGTCCTCAGGGCGTTGGTCGTCAACGGTGAATGACTCAACCGACACATGCCTGGTGAGCCCCGTTGCGAGCGGATCGTTCATTACAAGCCCCCTTTGATCGGTAATGTTCCCGGCGGATTCCTCATAACCGTCATAATCGAGCGGCGTCCTGAACCCGGGCCTGGAGGGAGGCCCCTGGTCGACGTTCATCTGGGGCTGGTTGCACAACGAGATGATCTCTTCCATCATCTCCTGCCCCATCACCAGTGCATAAGTGTTGCGCGCGTCCTGGGCTGTCTGCTGCGCCGAGGCCACGAATGGCATGGTTATAGTAGTAATAACTGACGCAAGCAGCACCGAAGCGAGCAGCGACTCGAGAAGGGTAAACCCTTCGCGGGCCGCTCGACGTTTTTTCGATGACCACTTCATATCAATACTCGATAAATCGCAGCCCCCGCTCGTCTACTCCAATGGCGTCAGCAAGGAATATCCGCCTGACAGGACAATATATCCACCCGTGTGTATTGGACGCCTCGGTGGGTAACGCTTCATTGGCGGGATGTATCCTCACGGTGTTGCGATCGTTGACCGGGTTGACTACCATCTTGCTCATATATGGGCCGAATGGATAATCGCCACTGGGACGTTCCCCGAATTCATATGCGAAGTTCGTCGAACTGGTAATTTGCTGCACAAAGGTTTCTCCATCCGCATTGGAATTGGGATTGCCTTGGGGATAACCCGGTGCGACACCACCATGCTGCTGGGTGCAAATTTCAATCTGCATCCGCATAACTCGCAGATCGTCGGCAAGCATGCTTGCCCTGGCGCTCGAGCCTGCTGTGGCGAATTGGGGCACCACTATCGCGGCCATAATGCCCAGCAGAATTACCACAACCAGCACCTCGATTAATGTGAATGCTGACTTGTTCATGTGGCACCCGTGTGTTTATGAGTGCCGGCCGGGGCTGATTTGTCGGCCCCGACCGGCGAACTTCTTCATGCTACAAGTTGGTTACGATTACCATTCCTGCGCACGGTCCGGGGTGGCAGCGTAGAACCTCTGCTCATCCACATCGAAGTACCATCCCACGCCTTCCGCATCAGGCTCACCGACCTTGCGTGCGTTGTCCTTGTCCGCGACGTAAGGATTGCGCGGGAACTCAGGCAGATACGGACCATAGCAGTGTTCCGCGTCAGTACCTATCTCATGGTCCATATTCGTCTTGTTGGTAAGCGCATCGACGAAGGTGTCCATCGGCGGGTACTCATCCCCGTGCTGGATCTTGTAGAATTCAAGCTGGCTTCGAATCGTGTGAAGGTCGCTGTACAAGGCCGAGTCACGGGCATCATTCGACGCCTGGGTGAACTGAGGTATCACGATTGCGGCAAGAATGCCCAATATGATCACCACGATGAGAATTTCTACCAATGTAAATGCTGTGCGTTTCATTATTGTTCTCCTGCGTTATCTTCAGTTGTGCACATTTGCTTCCGTGCCATAGCGTTCTTCCATGTATGTTTCAGGAAGGGCTTCATTGGTCGTCACTTGTCCAACCCTATTCCAGGCCGACTTCTCATGAAGCCGTCACTGGCCACCATTTACCGCCCCAACTGGCCGCAAGCCAGGCTCGGCTATCCCTCCGATTGTCACCTCCTCATGGAAAGCCTGGAAATCGGGACTAGGTCGGCTGCAACCGCCAAAAGAGCGTTTGCCTCCTGAATCAAATGTCTTGTTTGAACTATCGACGCGTAATAAAGGCGACTTAACTAAGGCGAAACCCCCGTGGAGGAAATTCTTCAACAAGAAAAAGGGATAACGCCAACACGCCTACCCACAGGGGGCGCATTCGCGCCGAAGTGGACTTCTTGTGTCCATAAGGAATTGATTAACAAAGACTTATGTTCGGCAACCTGTGCAGGTCGCCGCGGCACCAATCCTGAAATCTGTAACAGGAATTCGATGCGAATGAACAGTAGAATACGGGAGGGGATCGGACAAATCCGATTCTAAAATCTTTGCTTGTCCCCGATACGAATATTGGTGATAACTCCGACGAGCTACCGGGCGGCAAAGGCGGATCGACACTCCTCAAGCAGTCGGCGGACGTTGAACGGCTTGAACAGCACCGAGGTCAACCCCTGTTGATTCGCACGCACTATCGAATGATTAGGGTCATAACCGAAGGCGGTGATCATTATTACGGGGGTACTGTTGCACTTGGCCTTGGTGGCCTTGAAGACATCATACCCAGTCGCGCCGGGCATCTTGATGTCTGTGATGACAAGATCGTAAGTGCAGCACCCGATATGCTCTATCGCTTCCAGTCCGTCGGCCGCCATGTCCACCAGGCAGCCGTAGGGCAACAGAACGTCGTGAACCGTCTGGCGAATGAGCTCTTCGTCATCTGCGACGAGAATACGTTTTTCCGCCAGCACCGGATCGTGCCTCTGAGGTTCGCGGGGCATAGTGCCCATCACAGCCGGGCATTCCGTCAGCTTCTGCACCGTCTGACGAACCTGGGTCGCCTGATCGATTATCGAGCTCAGCCTGGTGCGAAGGTGATCATGACCAATGTAATCCTCCATCAGCTCGCCAGCCTCTGAAATGATGTCATTGATCGGACCCGCAAGCTCAGCGGATATCGACCCGCTAACCTGGGTATGCGTACTGTGACGCTCGAACGTCAAAAGATTCAGAATATGCAGGGCAAGAGCGACGTAGTTGGCGAAAATCTCTGCAAATTGTCGGTCTTCCTCGGCGAAACCTCGCAGCCCGTCAGATTCGACATTCAGGACGCCCACCACCTTATCGTGCAACCTCAGCGGAACGGTCAGGCTGCTGCGAGCGCCTTCGAGCCCCAGGATGTACCTTGAATCGCGTCGCACGTCAGGACAAATGTAGCTTCTTCCCGTCGCCGCAACGTATCCGCAGATGCCGTTTCCTTCTGTGCGGGCGAAGAGTTCGTATTTCTGTGGGTCTTCGTCCAGGCCTTCGGCTATCACCAGTTCGAGACGGTTAGTGCGTTTGTCCAGCAGCATGACCGCGAAATGCTGATAACTCAGAACCTCCCTGCTGCAGCGTATGATTCGTTCTTCGAGCAGTGCCAAGCGCTGCATTGCATCGCGATTGGACAGTGCGTCGTAATCAAGTCGAACCAACTCCCTGCCCGCCCTGTCGATGGCGTTGAGTTTCAGTTCCTGCCTGCGCTGCGTGGTGGCGTTGACCACTACAGCGGCGACCTGGCGAACCACGCCCTGACGATCGCAGACGGGGGAGCACAAGACCTCGTAGTAGGCCCCGTCCTGGGGCATCATGGTGAATCGTTTACCTCGAACCGAGGCACAGTCTGTCAGTTCCTGAAATTCCTCAAATGCCCCAATGCACAGCTTCCTGAGCGAATCCCGCGTGGATGGCCCCAGCTCCCTCGCCCTTCGATTAGCCCAGACAAGCTCACCGCCCGGACCGACAATGCATACTCCATCGCCAATGGTGTCAAGCACCACTGCCGCCTGGTGTGTTACCGCCCCGCGTTCGAGGGGTAGAAAGTCAGCGGTCTCGGCGAGTACAGCGTCAAATTCGGTTTGTCGCATCGCCTCAAGCGCGTCCGCCAGGTCGGCCGCCATGCACACTTCGAATTGCTGTTGAAAAAATTCCACCACGCCCTGCGCCGCCAACACAGGCCCGTGGAGAACAAGCAGTTTACGCAATGCTGTTTGCTCACCCATTAATCACCCACAATAAAACTAATACCCCAATCATACACCAATACGCCCCAACGGTCAACCACGCGTGCGGCCGGCGCCGCATGGCGGAGCAGACGAACAGCAGCACATTGCAACCACCTCGCAGAATCGTTGATTGCGGAACTTCATCGAGCCCCAAAATGATGAATGGACCGGCCACACCACAAGCCTGCCGAAAGGCTACAAGTCCTGTCCAGTGCAAGCATCAGTCATTTAGAATAGTTTACTTATGTATATGATTTGAATGATGTTGGTTTAGTTGATGGCGTTCGTCTGCCAACACGCACATCGCATCTGCTTACGGTACCCGCGCAACAGCATGCAATAAGGGGCAGCGGTTGCAGGCGTGGCGGATCATCCCGCCTGCAACCACTGCTGCCCCTTGAGCCGAATCTGGTTCTATCTGACGCCTTCTTCACCAAGTCGGTCGAGCATGTTCCGCGCGGATGGATCGCCCTGCTGGGCTTGCTGCCTCAGGGCAGATGTCTGGTTGGTGTAGACCTGCCTGGCTTCCTGGTAACCTTCATGCGACGCATCCCGCAGCTCTTCAAGGGCGTTTTGGCTACCTATGCGTCCCAGCGACTGGGCGGACGACATACGAACTCCCTGGTCGGGATCGCGCAGGCCGTCGGCAAGCGCTTCTATCGCCTGAGGCTCGGTAGCCTGCATCTGGCCCAGTTGCTCCGCGGCTCGCCTTCGAACCGATGGATTGTTCGCCTGGAGGTCTATCACATGCCGTGAAATTTCCCTGCTTCGGGGGTCTCCGTTGCCAACCTCCACTCGCTGTTCATCGTTGCACCCTACCTGGGGAAGCAACATCGCCCCCAGGCACAAACACAGCAATGCGTGCCTCATGGTTTTCTCCTTTAAATTGCCTACCTGACTTATCCGATCTTCACGTTGAGCAAGGTGCCCAATTCCGTATGGTCCGCCTGGCCCGATCCGCAAACGCTGTTGTCGCTTGGCGTGTTGCTGGACGTATGACCAGTGTTTCTACTGGATATCCTGTTCGCCCAGGCGTTCGAGCAGATTTCTTGCGCCCATATCGCCTGACTGCGACTGTTGGCGGAGGTCCTGTGTGACATTGTTGTAGACGTTTCGTGCCTCGCCCCAACCTTTCCGGCTGGCATCGCGAAGTTCAGTCAGAGCGTCATAGGTTCCAATATTCGCCAGCGCCTGAGCGGACGCCTGCCTGACCGTCTGGTTATTGTCGGTCAGACCATTGGCCAGTCCGGCGATTGCGGAGCTGGAATCGGCCCGCATGTTTCCAAGTTGTCGGGCGGAGTCGGCCCGTACCTGTGGATCATCAGCCTGCATGTCCACAAGGTGTCTTGCGATTTCGCGTGATCTTGCGTCCCCGCCCGCCACCTCGACCCGCTGCGATCGCTCGGAACAGCCGAGAATCATGACCGATACCACCGGGATCGATAGCAACCAAACTGCACGTTTCATGGTGTGGCTCCTTCTGATGTACCCGCAAGGAAGTCTTTTCAACTATAGGACTGATTTGCGGAGGAATTCTGGAATCGCCGAAAAATAGGCATTTCCCCCGCAACTGGGGCGTGGGAAATCACCAATTGTGAATGCCTACAATTAATTGTGAACAGAAGATATCGTCGCCGAATGGGGGTGCGTAATGCTGGATGATATTGAACATCTCCGACAGGCTGTGGTGAACGATAGATGTCCTATATCAGGGGATCCGGTGGACAAGGAAACTCTTCCCATGAACCGCATTCGCCAGTTCAAGGGTAGAACCATCGGTTTCTGCAGCGTCGAATGTCCCGAGGAATGGGACGAATTGTCAGACCTCGAAAAAGAAGAAAAGCTCTTCGAGGCCATTGAGTCTGGAACCAGGTAGGCGCGTTACCTCCGGATAGAAGGAGCAGGGGTATGTTGTACTGGGCGTTGATCTTTCTGATAATCGCGATTATCGCAGCGGTGTTCGGGTTCGGAGGAATAGCCGCCGGGGCTGCGTGGATCGCGCAAGTGCTGTTCTTCATCTTCCTGGTGGTCTTTATCGTCGTGCTGCTGCTGGGCCTGACGCGTCGAGGACGCCACGCATAGAAGAGCGGAACGGCCGATTGTCACCCGTGCGATGTGGACATCTTCGTTGAAGCGATGAAGATGTTTTACACCTGTTGCCAGCCATCAGTCGCTTGCAGGCGGCGACTGTTGGGTTATTTGTTGTACCCACTTTTTCAGCGAATTCTGAAAGCGAGTATCCTGTTGGGACGGCTTGGCCAGACCAAGCCGATGTTGGGAGAGATTGGGCACGAGTTGTTCCAGCCTGCGGAACAGTCGCTTATCGCCACTGCCGTCGAATGTGCAGAACGCGCACACCCGTGCCGAGGACAAATCCACTGATTCGATGTAGGCTCGCATTGGCGGGGGAACATTCGAACCCCACACGGGCATGCCCAGGATAACCGTGGTTTTGCCTGGTTGCTCGTGACTGCTGGTGAGTCTGCTCTTCTTGCCGCCAACCAGCGAGAACAATCCCTTAAGCCACCCAACAGGCCCCGAGTAGGATTCTTCACACTTAACTTCTTCAATGTCGGCATCGAGCAGTTTCGCGATCATCCCGGCCACCATCGCAGTCTTGCCGGATCGCGAGAAGTAGACAACCAAATATCGCGTCATGGTGCGACTCCTTTTGTTGTATTGTATATCCTCATCGGGGCTGGTAAAAGAATCTCCCGCCCAAGCTTGTAGATGGCGATGGTTGTAAAAATCTAGCGGCAGGTGATAATTCGACATGACAATGGATATTAATTGTCTTCACAACGTTGATTGCATTTCGGGGATGAAGAAGATGCCCGAGGGATCGGTCGATCTTGCATTCGCGGACCCCCCTTTCAACATCGGGTACAAGTACGATATTTACGAAGATCAGTTGGCTGCGGATGAATATCTTGACTGGACGCGTCAATGGGGCAAGGCTCTGGTCAGAACGCTCAAACCGGCAGGTACATTCTGGCTGGCTATCGGCGACGACTTCGCCGCCGAGTTGAAGTTGATCTTTCAACGTGAACTCAAGCTCACCTGCCGAAGCTGGGTCATCTGGTATTACACCTTCGGCGTGAACTGCAAATACAAGTTCAGCAGAAGCCACACGCACCTGTTCCATTTCGTCAAAGACCCTACCAGTTTCACTTTCAACACCAACGACATTCGTGTGCCTTCGGCAAGGCAGATGGTTTATGCGGATTCACGTGCAAACGCCAAGGGCAGGCTGCCAGACGACACATGGATTCTGCGCCCGCAGGACGCCCCGCACGCGTTCACTCCAGAGGAAGACACGTGGTTCTTTCCGCGGGTGTGCGGCACGTTCAAGGAACGTGAGGGTTGGCATGGCTGCCAGATGCCCGAACAACTGCTAGGTCGGATCATCAAGGCGTGTTCGAATCCTGGCGAACTGGTGCTGGATCCGTTCGGAGGAAGCGGAACAACGCTGGTGGTGGCGAAGAAACTCAATAGGAATTTCATCGGGTTCGAGTTGTCCAAGAACTACGCCAAACGCATTCACGATCGACTCAAGAATACATCTGAGGGCGACCCACTGGCGGGATCGGAAACGCCCAACGTCATCACCCCGCCGAAGCGAAAGACTCGAAAGCCACGGACAAAAGCCTCCGCCAGCCTCTTGCCTGGTATATGACCCCATGATTATCGCACTGCCGGGTTGGTCGACGCGAACATGTCGCGGGCTACCTGCGAGATTACCACCATCTGTTTTCCCGATGCCACCGGGGGAATCTCATCCACCTGCTGAATGATGAGTTTGTCTTGGCTGTCGAGGCGTTTTCGCATGGCGTGTTCAACCCGTTTCATCGTGTCGTGCGGCGCGTCGTCTTCAAGCGCCACGAGAAGGCGGATCTCGCCCAGGCGTTCCTGACGGGCCTGGAGTTGCCTCAATGCGGGAATGGCCTTACATGTGTATAGTAGTGATACAGCGCTTATGATGTTTCCCTCGGTTGTGATGAGGCTTTCCATTATCCTGCCACCGCGCATGCAAATCGATCCCAGCGACAGGCCGCACGCGCAGGATGGCTCAGAGAGCGACACCAGGTCGCCGGTGCGATAACGAATAATTGGCATGGCGTTGCTCATGAGCATCGTGACGACAAGTTCACCTTCGCAGGTCGTCGGTTCAAGCGTGTTGGGGTTGATGGTTTCGAGAATGAGTTGTTCATCGTTGGTGTGCATGGTGCAGTGGTAGCAGTCATGCGCGATGAGCCCCCCCTCCCGCAGGCCGAAAGAGTCGTATACAGGCACGCCAAAAGCCTGTGAAATAATACTGCGATGATCGCCCAGCAGCTCACTTGTGGTGACGATGGCTCGCAGGCCTCTTCTCGCCAGTAACGAAAGGTCGATGTCGCATTGATTCGCAAGCCTTACCATCATTGCGAAGCTGCTTACGTAACCGAAGATGCATCTTGGTTTCCACTTCATCCACTGCGAGAAGTACCTGCGCACGCGTTGTGGCGTAAGCAGCAGGCCGTTGGAAAAAGCGTCATTTCTCAACCAGTCCCGCACTTGTCTTAGTCGGTCCTGGGTGTTGACTTCCAGCGGCGCAGCCCAGAAGTACAATTCTTTGTCGCCAGGTTCGACACCCACCCATCCATGCCCTCTCATTCTGGCGGCCGTGATGTGAGATTCGCGCGAGGCGGATGTGTAGAACTGCAGCCGGGCGTTTGTAGAGCCCGATGTCGTGGCGATTGTGACGCCACGACCTTCGTGTCGCCAGACCATTTCCTCGCGGTGTTGTCGTATATCTTCCCTGGAGAGCAAGCCAAACGCGGCGATATCCTTGATGTCCCGAATATCGCCGGGGTCTATCCCGAGTTCGATCATCACGCGTCGCCAGAACGGGCAATGATCGTGGGCATCCCGCACCAGTTGCCTCAGCCGGGCGAGTCGCAGCTTTTGTATCTGTTCACGAGTCCAGTACTGACTGCGTCTTAGCTGCGAGAGAACCTTGAAGGTGTTTCGCCCCAGCATGCGTTCGTGCATCCTGAACATTATTCCCGCAAGAAGACTGTTCATGAAAGTTCTCTTGGTTGTGGGGTTAAAGAAGAATCGACGCACGAAGTGAGCACCTCGTACACCTGTTGGGCGTTATTGCTCCAACTGACCACTGACGGCGCGTTGTGAAGCTCGCTGGGCGACCACGACCTGTTAAGCGTCCTGCTAATAGCCGCCGATAGCTTTTCGACATTGCCGTGCGGGAATATTATCCCGTCGGTATGATTTCTCAGGATGTCTCTCACCGCCCCGACATCGCTTGCGACAACGGGGGTTCCACAGGAAAGGCTTTCGAGCACCACGTTGGGGCAACCTTCCCTGTGTGATGCCAGCACACACACATCGCCCGCACACAGAAAGAGCGGTATGTTCTCGAACGGCTGAGCGCCGGTGAGTATCACCCGCTGGTCAATATGAAGCTGGCGTATTCTCTGCTCAAGAGTTTTGGCGTATCCGCTCATCGCCTCAGCGCCGACGATCACCAGTCTGACGTTTCTGCCCACCGTGGGCATTGCCTCGACAAGGTCGCCAACACCCTTGGATGGCTTGAGGTGAGCCACCGCCACGATCAGCGCACCATCTGTGGGCAAGTTGAGCTTGCGTCTGCATGCGAGCCTGTCACGAGGGTAGAACAGGTTCTTATTCACTCCGTTTGTGATGACGTGAATACGTTCTGAATTCGCACCCCAATCTCTTGCCACCTCAGCCATCTGTCTGCTGACGCTGATGATCGCCGCTGCGTGTTTAAGCGCGTAGGTGCATTGCTCTTGAGCTCTCGGCTGGGTGCATTCGAAAATTTTCCCCCGAAGGGTAATGACATAAGGTACGCCAAGCTCCCTTGCTAGCGTTGCCACCGCCGAGCCATCGGGCCAGATGAAGTGCACGTCAAGCACATCGGGCTGATACGACGCAACGTGCCGCCTCAACCAGTGTTTAATGCCCGTGGCGTAGAACCACGCATCATGCGACTTGAACAGGCCGGGAGTATAGAAGAATCCGGGTCTGTGCACCTTCAGCCCCGCCAGAGTTTCTTCGTGGGCAAGTCCCGCACGCCTTCGCGCCGGCCAGCACAAACCAACGGGCGAAACTACCTCCACATCCGCCAGCCTCGAAAGGGCCTTGAGCCTCTGCTGCACGAAGATGCCCCATTCGCGTCTTCGTGCGTTGGGATAACAATATGAAAACGATAGCACCTTCATGCGCATCGCCTCCCGCAGGAACTGCCGGGCATGTTCGAAGCGAGCCTGGTGTATAGACGCCGGTATTCATCCAGCATTCTTGCGACGGCAAACCGTCCGCACGCGCGAGCCCTCGCCGCCTCTCCAAGTTCACGACGCAGATGGGGATCGTTGATGAGTTCCTCAAGTCTGTCGGCTAGGGTCTCTTTGTCTTGTGAAGGAACAATCACGCCGCATCGTCCCGTATCCAGCAGTTCATTAACCGAACCTACATCGGTGGCGACGCAGGGCAGGCCTGTCGCCATTGCTTCCAGAAGCGCGTTTGGGTTTTCTTCCGATAGGCTTGGAAGGACGAAGACATCCAGTCGACGGTAGAAATCGGGCATGTTGGCAAGCCTTCCCATCAGCCGCACCCGGTTGCCCATTCCCAGCAGGTGCACGCGGTCGAGCAGCATGTTCCTGAGCGGGCCTTCGCCGGCTATCCGCACCTCCACGTCGATTCCACGTCGTCGAAGCTCAGCGCAAGCACCGATAAGCAACTGGTGATTCTTTACCTCCCTGAGCCCGCCTGCCGAACCAACGACGAGTCGGTAACGCGCGTTGGGCGTTCTCGGCGGGTAAAAGCTCTCCACATCAACACCATTATAAATCACCGAAATCTTGCTGATGGGCCAGCGGTATTCCCTGACCAATTTGTGCTTCGATGCATTGCATACGGTGAGCAAATGAGGAGTAATGCGGGCGAGAACGGTAAATGCCAGGCGACGACGCAGGGGCATTGCCCTGTCAAGCCCGTGAAAGCTGAACACCATTGGAATCGGAGGGCTGAGCCCAAGGCGTGCGATAGCGACGTCCGGCCAGGCACCCCAGTTATAGGAATGAATAAGCGAAGGTCTGATTTTTCGCAGAAATGCGTGAAGCCGCTCCGGCAGCCTGGGGTCATTGGGTCTGCTTCTCATGCACGCTATGGGCGCGAGATTGTCAGACCCGCGAAGCTCGATCTTGTCGGTGAGACACACGACTGTATGAGTCATGTTTTCGCGCAATGCGGCGATTTTGCGCCACATGTTGACTTCCATCCCTCCGCATCCGAGGGTAGAAACAACATGCAGAACATGAATGTTCTTCCTGCCTTTCACTCGGTCCTCCAGGCCTGGCTACCCATGCGCACCGGCCGGTTGTCGCCTGGGCAATTGATGCCCGTGAATCAGATGCGATTCCATCTCGTTCTCGACTGACCGGGCAAGACAAGCGGGCATCGCCATAAGCCACCATATCCCCTCGATGTAGATCAACGTCATGGTCATGCCGCTGAACAGAAGCATGGTCATCGAGATTCCGACCGCGAAGCAGTAAAGTCTCAACTGGTTCGCAGCCGGAGGTGGCAGCGCCCTTGCTGCCCTTGCAGTTCTCACCAGCGATATCACAAACCCCCCTAGTAGCGCGAAAAATATTATCACTCCGCCAATTCCCAGTTCAGTCGCACATCGAAAATATGTGCTGTGCGCGTCCCTGTCAGCGTACCTGCTATCGTACCTTCCAATCTTCTGAAAGAAGTTGCCAACTCCCACTCCACCGGGGTTGTCACGCCACATTCGCAGGCTTGCATCCCAGATATGCAGACGCGAAGTGATCGCTCCGTCAACGCCCTCGGATGGTTCCTGAATGGTCTTCGCCCGCGCGATAAACCCAGGATCAACGATAAAGCACGCGCCAACCGCTGCTGCGCATAGCCCCGCAAACACAGCCTTTCTTCGTTCCTTGGGCGCGAGCAATCCTGCCAACGCCACGCCTGCAAGTATTCCCACCGTTGCTCCCCTGCTTCTCGTCAACACCACTGCGTTGGCGGCAAACGCACCCGCCACCATGCATATCAGCTTGCCCTTCCGGCCCGAAAGCAGAAATTGCACACCGATGATGGGCAGCATAGCGCCTACAAAAGCGCCCATCGCGTTGGCATCTGAAAAGTCCGCCCCACCGACTGACTCAAGCCTTCCCTGAGCGAACGAATCATACGGCGTCTGCCAGGCCTGAAGGCCCAACACCATCGCGCCGAACACCAAAGTCCACATCATGGCACGGAAGTGCTTAAGCGTTGTCACCACGTGAGTCATCATGAGCACAAATACAACGACCTTCGCCATTTTCATCGTGGGGTGATCGGTAGTGACGTACTTCTCCATCGTCTTATCCGCATACAACAGCGTCAGCCACATCATCCCCAGAAACATCAGGATGAGAACCTCCTGCGCTCGCAGAATGGTTTTGCCATGCCTGAGACGATGCCAGCCAAAAATGATCCCAATAGCCGACGCAAGCGCAAGCGTGTAGGAATAACGCAACCCCAACGATTGCAGAGGCAAAGCCCACCATTGACGCTCGGGACCTATCATATAGTGCATCATGTAGCCGATAATCCCTATCACGGGCGCGCCCAACGCCCCCGCCGACGCCACCACAAAACCGAGCAGGAAGAGTATGGTTTTTACCGGCATGAGAGTTGAGCCTCCTCCTCCACCGTCTCGTCACACCTACGCGACTGGCTCGCAGGGCGCGCAATAACCTCACGAAGAACCCGCTCCAGCGACTCGCCAGTTCGCAGCCGAGAGAAGGCAAACGCATCCCCTGGGGCCTTGTCGAGAAGTCCACTACGTCGATACTCCTGAAGAATCTGCTCGATGGCCTTGGCAATGTTCAGGCTTTCATTGGCACTCCAGACCTTGCATCCGCCCTTATTAAGTATGTCCATAACTTCATAACCTGCCCCGACTGCAAGCACAGGTTTGCCCGCCCCGACAAGCTCGAATGTCTTCGCTGGCACTGACGCCAGCAAGTCACTGCCACTCTGGCCGAACAGCATAGCGACATCGCAGCCCTTGAGCATTCCCAGCGCCTCCATGTGTCCTATCCGCCCCATTACGGTAATCATGTCTTCTATGCCTTCGCGACGGGCAAGTTCAACAAGAGCAATGCCGTTGAACGTCGTCGCCCCCACAAGAACAATATGAAGCTCTCTCTCCAGCGATTCGTGCCTCGCGCGAAGCGAACCAATCGCCTCGAACAATGCCACCGGAGAGCGGGGGCCATAGAACAGTCCAGCATGCATCAACACGCATTTGTCCGGATGAAGATCGATTGGCAGCGCCCGCGCCAACTGACGATGATCGAACCCGTTGAGTATCGTGACCATCTTCGAGCCCAGATGGGAATACCGTCGCGCCAGGTGCTTTGTGATTCCCTCCCACGCGCAGGTTATCCGCATGGCGCGCTTGACAACCATTCGCTCAAGCTCAGTATCCACACGCTCTTGGCAGGTGGACATTCCACCTCGCCAGGCGCTGCCGCACCACGGGTCGCGAAAGTCAGCGACGAACGCGCTGTGCAGAAGCATCGACGTGACAGCCCCGACAACGTGACTTGTCCACCGCGGCGCAGAGCTGTATATCACTTGGGGCCGAAATGTGCGCCCCACCTTCAACGCATGCGCCAGCGCCGGCCATAACCATCCCGCCCTGCCGTCGGGAATGTGCAACCACAACGAAAACCAATCCAACACGCTTCGCCACGCGCCGTGGCGTCTTGCAGGTTGGGATGATCGCGAGGATACTCCCGGCATCATGGAAGAATTGCCCGCCCGTTTCCAAGGCCTCAATACTCGCGACGCCAGCACGGGCAGGTCGGGCGAAGCAGTGCGGACAACCCTCACCGAGGCGGGCACCTGTGCGAGCATCCGCTGGTCTATGGGCTCGCCTTCTCCGGGTCGGGACGTTATGACCGTCACCTCCCAACCCGTCTCAACGCACCGTCTGCACAACGCAAGCGTGCGATGAACGCCCACTGTGTTCACCGGCGGAAACATGTCCACAACGATCATGACCCTTGGGCGGTTCATGCGGCTTCCCATGCCTCCTTGACGCTCCTGCCGACCAACGCCATGATGCGATGACGATCACGCAGGGGAACAATGATGAACCAGAATATCGGCATGAACGACACTACCGAGACAAGCACACGCCAGAAGAACCCGAACCACGTGGCGGGCAAGGGAATCTCTTCGATCAGAAGCACACACAGTGAGAAGATCGCCGCCGCCGGCAGCCAGTAACCGGCTGTGTCGAGGATGAATCGCTTAGCGCCTAACCCCAGAATGCAGATGGCGGCACGGGGGATAAGTATCCCTGAAATCAGGATAATCGGCAGGGTGTGTGCCCATGCCATTCCTTCGAGCCCCAGTCCAAGCCCACCCACCAGCACAAGGGCAATAGCGGTATCGGCAAGCGCCTGCGACAGCACCACCACAGCGAGATACTTCACTCGCCCCATGCCTATCACCACCGCACCTGTCGCCTGTGTCGCCATGCCCGCAAGCCCCCCAAGCCCGAGAATCGGCAATAGCGGGCCTGCGCGCTGGGCTACGGTAACGCCGTAGAACCTCTGCAGAAACTCAGGGCCAAGCATGATTATGCCAATCGTCATCAGCACGGCGAACCCCATCACAATTCGCGTTACGTAAGGCACAAGCTCACGAAGTTCGCCAAGTCTTCCTCCCGCAAGCGACTGCTGTATTCGAGGCGTGAAGACCGTCCCCGCTCGCTGAACAAAGCTGTGGCTGTATTCAAGCAGCATTCTGCCCAGCGAATAATAACCCACTGCCTTGATGCCGATCAGCCAGGCTATGATTATTGAATGCGAATACTGGACTATCCGCACACCCGTGGTGCTGAAAAAACACGGTATTCCAAATCTCAGCAGTTCGCCCAGAGTACCAAGGCTCACGTCGCTGATTCTGGCGCGTGATGAAGCAACCTTTCGTATAAGAACCCAGCCAACCACGCTGCCCGCAGATGCGGACGCGATCAACGCCAGACCCATTCCCACCAGACCCCAGCCCAGGTACAACGCGACGATCACCCCGCATGTTTTCATCGCGCCCGCGCCTATCTCGACTATGTTGCGAAGATCGTAGCGTTCGTGACAATCGAGCAGCGAATTGAACACCGCACCGATAGCGGAGATTCCAAGCGTTCCCGCCGCCAGCACCACTGTTATGCGCACTTCGAAAAGCAGATGGTGTGGAAGTCGCGGAAAAAGCCTGTGAAAATGCATCGCCAGCACTACCCCGGCCGCAAACAGAAAGCACGTCATGACTAAGAAAAACGCCAGACTCGTGCTGAGCACTTTTGCAACCTGTGCATAATCCTTCTTACCCAGGTACCAGTTATAGTAACGGTACAGCGCCGGTCTCAGACCGATGTCGGCCATGCCCAGGTAGCCCGCCACCGAGAGCACCAGGCTCCACACGCCGAACCGCATATCGCCAAGCACCCTATAGGCGTACCACGAGCCCACCATCACCAGTGCCAGGTTGATGGCGTGTCCAGACCAATTGGCGAATATGTTCCGGGCATAGACCCGCACACTGCTCATGAACAGCAACCTTTCCAGATCAAGTCACAAACAAATTCTACGCTTGTCGAGACGTCGTCTGAGTGCATGACGCATGTGAGGGTACGTGGACCTCAAGCGCTTCGCATATGGCAGCGACCTTGGCGGGCCACCTCTGCGCTTCCATGGCCTTCATTCGCATGAACCTGTGTTCTTCGGGTAGTGTGAGCGATTCGGCGATGGCACGTTCGAATTCAAGAGCATTCGTGCCTATCCGCACCATGGGCTCGAACAGCCGGGCCTCGGGCAGCGGCGTGGAGATGACAGCAAGACCGGCTGCAAGGTACTCGCGCATTTTGATGGGATTCACCGCGCGAGTCAGGTCGTTTATTCGAAACGGTATCAACCCGGCCTGCATGTGCCTGCACCATGCCGGAAGATCGTTGTATGGTTTTGCTCCGACGAAATGCATGTTGTGCACGTTCGCATAAGGGGTCAGATCAACTGCCGAATCACCTATGAACACGAACTGCCACCCCCTTTGCCTTCGGGCAACTTCGGCGATGAGATCAAGATCTACCCAGTCCCTGATCAACCCGAAGAAGCCTATTCTCGGTTTGGGGATATCGTCCAGCTCGGGCGGCGCGGGCATCCTTTGCGTAACCGCCCTGCTGAAGTGATCGAAGTCCACACCGTGGGCAACCATTATGGTGTTGGGGTTGAGGTGTTTCTTCGACTCCTGAAGCGCACAGGACGTTGTCACAACGAGGTCCGCTCGTTGACACAACTGGCGTTCATCCTCAAGCACCTGCGTGGTGTCGTAGCCGCTGAAGTTTGCAAAGTCATCGACACAATAATACACCACGCGCTCTTCGCCGAAATGACCCAGCGCGTATGCTATATCAGGAGTGAAAGACCACACTTGTACAGGCGCGGGCTCCAGCGTAAGCAGCACCTTTCGCACCTGCCTTACCAGCAGCATGCTGTTCAGGCTCCGGGCAAGTGAGGATGACGGAAGGGGCAGAACCAGCGGCGTGAGCACTGTCAATCTCGGCAGGGGCCGCTGGGGCCCAGCCAACACCTTGCGAATCTTCTTGAGCATCCATGACGCATCGGCAAGATTCGCCGATGGCGTGCGCGAGGCGTGATAATTCACCCACAGCACGTTGTTCGTCTGGGCCAGGAGATGCATTACATGATGCTTACTTGTTGGTGGAGCGTCATAACCGCTTGCGAAGCAGATAATGTTTCTTCCAGATATCACGCGTCATCCTCCACTACAGGTGTATCGATGCCTTGATCGCCCTCGGCCGCTCGAATACAGGTCGCCACCAGCTCATCGAGACAGCTCCACCAGCGGCAGTTGCGCTCGACCCATAGGCGGGCACGAAGGCCCACGCGCCGACGGATCATCACATCTCTCATCAGCATGGCGATTCGCTCGACCCATTCCTCAGGTTCTTGTGCGGTGAGTACCTCCACCCCGGCAGAGGCGTTTATACCTTCAAGCGCGAGGGGCGTGGCGACCACCGGTTTAGCCATCGCCATTGCTTCAAGAATCTTATTCTGCACGCCCCTACCCATCAGCATTGGGGCTACCGCAACATCAGCCGATGCGATGAGCGGGCGAATGTCGCTCACCGCGCCAGTGACGTTGATTCCGTTGATCTGGCGAAGGGCAAGCACCTTGCGATGTGGATTTCTACCGACAATATCGAACGTGACACCGGGAACAACTGTCCTCAGGCGGCCCCAGACATTATCCGCGAACCAGCACACCGCCGACACATTCGGGCGATAGTCCATTGTGCCCGTAAAGATTATTCGCCTCCCCGCGACGCCGGGCGTAGTCGGACGAAAGTATTCAAGATCAACACCATTTCTCAAGCCTTGCACCCTTAGCCCATGCGGCGAATTTTGTGCCTCCTGCGAACTGACGCAGAAGACATGTCGGCAGTAGTCAATCGCCTGTATTTCGAGCGTGTGAACCCTTTTGGCTTCGAGCTTGTAAAGCCACCTCTTCGCTCCCCACGAACACCGGCCAAACCCGCGCCACTTCTCGCTGTCGATGTCAACGAAGTCCATCACTACCGGCACTCCCTTCAGGTTTTGTGCCACGGGAAATGTGCTCGAACAATACGCGAATATCACATCGAATGGCCTGCATTCATGCGCCTCTGCCAAACGACGAGACAACCGCGGACACGCGAAATATCCCTCAGTAGCCGATCGCCCTGTGATGAGACTGCCAACCGACCTGAGCCTCCTGAACCTCGGGCGTTCAATCAGCACTGCTTCGCACAATCGCCCAAGTTCAGTCAGAAACGATTCTTCGACTTCATCATGCACCCCCGACGCCAGCGTCACCCGAAACCGCCGCGACAGATTCACCAGTTCGTGATACGCCCTTACCCGTTCGCCTTTGTCCGGCGGATACGGCAACCTGTGCGATAGAAAGAGCAGGCGTTTCATTCTATCACATTTATCTATAAATATAATTCGACATCAGATTCTTCTGGTGTGTCAGCACCATTCCTCCAATTTTTATATTGGTGGCTTCAAGGGCTTTGATAGCGTTCTGCACGGCCTCTCTCCGGGTCTTGTGCATGCGAACGACCAGCAGGGCCTGGTCAACGGCCGGGCCTATCGCGG
>CAZWAT010000020.1:0-22636 GCA_964632015.1 uncultured Planctomycetaceae bacterium | reverse complement strand
AAGATAACAATAAACTCACCTGGCAGCGAACCCGCACCCCCGTCAGCGAGTTCATTCGCACCGCGCCGGACTTGTTCGCCAAGATCGAGACCTGGGATGTAACTGTCCCCCCCCTGCCAGACGGAGGCAAGCACGCGGGAATTATGCGCAACTGGATTGAGGCGATTCGTGATGGAAAAGAGCTGATCGCGCCGGGCGTCGAAGGCATCAACGGTCTGAGCATCTCCAACGCCATTCACCTGTCCGCCTGGACAAACGACTGGGCCGAGATTCCCGTTGACGAGGAACGCTTCAACAACCTGTTGAAGGAAAAGATCAAAACCAGCAGGCACAAGCGATAGTTGTCATCCATTGCAAACGCATCGGCGGTGTCGGGGACTGGTTTGAAACTGCTGGCCAGGCCGGCGAAGTGACTTGCGCTTGCCATGTCCATGCGGATATCGGTAGAGTCTGAGCACATGCAACAGGGCATAGCACAGTTTCTTGATGCGCCCCAGGCGATAAACCCTGGCGAGGACAAACGTCGCACAATCGCCGCTTGCGCCATTGTCGCCGCCGTGGCGTTCGCATTCTGCTTCACGCAGGAACAGGACTACGACGCGTTCTGGCATCTCGCCAGCGGAGAGTGGATGATCGAACACACTCGCGTGCTCGACCATGACCCGTTCACCTCCATGCCCGATCAACCCGGTACCGAGTGGGTGAATGTGTACTGGTTGTTCCAGCTCATCATCACGGCTGTGCACGCGGCGGGAGGGTTCGTCGCACTTACAGTTTTCAAGGCGCTGCTTTGTGTGGCCGGTGCGACGTTGATGACGAGATCGCTGGTAAGAAAAGCCCCGGCTGGGTGGGTTGTCGTCTGCATGACGATAACGATCATCATACTTGCAGATCGTGTTCGCGTCCGGCCGGAGATGTTCACTCTGCCAATGATCATGATTACGGTCGCACTGCTGGAGGATGTGCGCGGGGGGCTCTCCACACGTCGGCTGTGGTGGCTCGTCCCCATGATGACGGCGTGGGTCAACATGCACGGCTTGTTCTTTCTGGGGTTGGTACTGGCATATCTTGCGGTGCTTGGATCAGGCGTTGACAAACTTATGGGGCGAGGCAGGCTTTCGTCGCGACTCTGGTCATTGAACATTGTGGCATGGTTGCTGGCGGCCACGGCTGCGTGCCTGATATCGCCCTGGCCGATCGAGGCGTTTCTGCATCCACTGACTCTCGCCACCCGCATCGATGGCACGGGTGATTACTACGTGTACGGGGTCAGCGAACTTCAGCGAACATGGACCACGCTTGGCCAATACCCACTCGCCTGCGGAGTGACGCTTCTTGCCGCTGTATCGATGCTGCTCAACACACGCAAGGTTCCGATAGGCCACTGGTTGTGGCTGGTGGCAATGACAACCATTGCCCTGCTCGCCAGACGTAACGTCGGGCTTTGCATCGCCCCGATAGGTTACCTGCTGGCCGTCCACGGCGGCGAGTGTGTCATGCAAACCGGGAATCGATTACACCAATGGCGCGGACTCAAAATCGCCTCGCATATCGCCAATGCGATGGCGGTCCTGATGGCAGCCGGGCTGATCGTCCTGTGCGTCACCGAGAACTACCACCTCATGAAGAACTCTTCCAGGCGGTTCGCTGCCGGGATCAACATCAACAATTACCCTGTCGGAATAGCAAGCTACCTGGGACAACTAAAGGCCCAAGGCGACGTGTTGCCGCTGAGTTTTGGCGATGGCTCTACATATATCTATTATTCGTACCCCACACGCAAGGTCTGGATGGACGGAAGGCTTGAAATTCACAGCACCGAGCGGTTTCGCATGCTTCACGAAGCCCGCAACGAGTTAATCGCCGCAGGGGCCTTGCGGCATGATTCGCTGGTCTCCAAGCCCCCACGCAGCGTCCGCTTCATTACCGTAAGGAACGACATGCACCAGGCGTTGACTGTGCTTATGCATTCCGAAAGGCACAGGCTCATCCGACTGGACAACGCGGGGGCGTGCTTCGCTTACCTTGGGTGGCGTGGCGACGATGAACACCTGCTCCCCGCCCAACCGAACATCGATGACTTTGACCTGCCTCTCGGGCCGGAGGGTATTATGGGAATGCCCGCGGAAACAAGACGTTGGTACAGGGCTAATCCCCAATGCCCCTACCGAGGGCCAGCGGGCATGCTCATGGCGTTGGGTAAGATGGACAGAAAGTCGATTTCATGGCGGACAACCGACAGAGATCTCCAACGCAAATGTGCGGCCTTGTCGGCAAGGTATTACGAGGCGGCGCTTCGCGCGGGCCTGACCCAGGACGATCTAGTCAAGCCCATGCTGGCCAAGGCGTGGGCTCAACTGGGCGACTGGATCAGCCATGATGATTTCAAGCATGCGATAAACCCCGCCACCGCGAGGGCCGTGTTCCTGGTGCACGACACCGACATGTCACAGGTAGATCCTCAGCAGGTGTGGACAGTGGGCCTGATGCGGGTTGAAACGCTTATTCGCGCAAATCAACTCGAATCAGCGTTGGAGCAGATCGAGGCGATGAGAAACTTTCTGCCTGGCAAACAAAGAGTCACCCCTCGCACAGAATACGTGAAGATGCACGCCAGCCTTCGCGACAGCATCGCCATCCAGCGGAGCAGGTCCATCGAATCTCTGGATAACGTGACGGACCCGCTGGAAAGAGCGCGGACGTACATCACGCTTGGGTTGACTTCAAGCGCCATCAGAGAGCTTCGCAACGCCCCCGACACACCTGAAAATGTGTTGGCGCTGGCGCGGACGTTGATGTTGTCCGGCCGGACGAGTGAAGCCCGGCATCTGCTCGCCGCGATGGGAGAGTCGCCGGAAGGAAAGATTTGCCTTGCTTTGTGCGAGATGATCGAAGGTCGGCACGAGCAAACCATCAGGATGCTTGCCAAGCTGCCCGAAGGGGCAGATCATGTCATGATGCTCAAGCAGATCACTGGTTCCCAGTCCTTGGACTAGGGAAAAATCCTAAGGGGCGATGATCCATTTGCTGATGGTTTACGTTATACTCAGATCGTGACTTTCGAACTCAAACCATTCAGGATCGGCTCGATCGAGATTTCCCACCCGGTGGTGCTCGCTCCGCTGGCGGGGTACTCCGATCTGCCGTTCAGGCTGATCTGCAGGCGATTTGGCGTACACTACTGCACTACCGAGATGATGCTCGACCGCATGGTGCTGGTCTGCGGCAAGTTGCATCACCGCATGATGGCGATGACTGATGACGACCATCCCCTCGCAGGCCAGTTGATAGGCAACGACCCTGACGAGATGGCCAGGGCGGCCGAGACGCTTTGTGAACATGGATTCGACGTGATCGACCTTAATTTCGCCTGCCCCGTCCACAAAGCCCTCAAACGTCGTCGCGGTGGGCACATGATGGGACAGCCGGAGGCGGTTGGCAAAATCGTGCGTGCGGTGATAAAGGCATCGGACAAGCCTGTAACGCTGAAGGTGCGACAAAAGCTTGACGTTGACGACGATGAGGCAGCGTTTTGGGAGATTGCCCAACAGGCGTTTTCCGCAGGGGTCGCAGCGATTACCATTCACGCCCGCAGCGTCCAAGCAAAATACAGCGGACATGCCGACTGGGACTTCCTCGCCCGCGTAAAGCAGCAATTCGACGACAGGACGATTATCGGGTCGGGCGACGTCACCAGCCCGCACAAGGCTATCGAGTTGATCAGACATGCACGCCTCGACGCGGTAGTCGCAGCCCGTGGAGCACTTGGAAACCCATGGTTCTTCAGGCAGGTGACAGACATCGCAAACGGACAGCCCCCCTATAATCCAACCATAGATGAACAAAAGGCGGTGCTGATGGATCATTTCGAAGGCGCACTGAGGCTTTATGGTGAAAGACGCGCCCCCAGGATCATGCGCAAGGTCGGCATCCGCTACGCGCGGCTGCACCCGACGCCAAGCAAGATCAGGATGGCCTTCGTCGAGGTCAAAAACGCCCGGGAATGGCACGAAGTGCTACAGACTCATTACAACAGCGACCTGCTTGTTCCCCAGATTTAGACAAAAGGATAACACGTGAATACCAGACTCATCGCAATCGCCGGCGTCTTTTCGCTGGTCTTGGCATCGCCCGTAGTCGCAGCCGATGAAACGTACTTCGCATTGATGATCAATGGGCAAAAGGTTGGTCATGCCATGGAAACCAGAACGGTTCACGACGGGCATGTGACGCACAATCAGTCGATGGACATTTCGATTTCGAGAGGGCCTTCAACAGTTAATGCCCGCATAACAGTAAAGGCTGTAAATACAACTGAAGGTAAGCCTGTGTCATTTGAAATGGTGCAGGATATTGGAGTGGTTGCGATGAAGGTTCGGGGCGTTGTAACCCCCGATGGCAGACTCGACGTGACAACAACCTCGATGGGCCAGTCTCGTAAGAAGACCGTCCCCTGGCCCACTGGCGCCCTGCTGGGAGAAGGAACCATGCTTGAAGCCAGAAAACACGGGCTTGCGGAGGGGACCTCATACAAGATGTTGGTGTTTGATCCGACATCCATGCAGGCCATGGAAACGGCCGTCATTGTAGGAGCCCACGAGAAGATCGACCTGCTGGGAAGATCGGTCTACCTCACCAGGCTTACCAGTACCACCAAAGGCACGGGAGGAAACGATCTCATCTCCACCCAATGGGTTGATGACGAGTATGACACGCTCAAGATGACCACGCAAATGATGGGCTTCACGCTAGAGATGATTGCCTGCGACAAGGCCTTCGCATTGAGCAAAAATCAACCCGGCGACTTTTTCACCAGAACGCTGGTTGCGAGCCCCCGCCCGCTGGACAAGCGCGAGCTATCGGACCCCATCACATACAGGGTTGCGTCAATCGACGGATCAGGGCTGAAGCTTATTGAGACTGACTCGCAGGCTGTCCGTCCCGGCTCCGACAGTACGATTAAGGTGACAGTCTCGCCGCAGCCCATGCCGCCCGGCCTGGACATGCCCTATCAAGGAAATGACGAAACACTGCAAGCCAGCATCAAAGCCAATGAATATCTACAGAGTGATCATGAGACGATCATAGAACTTGCCCGTGAAGCAGTGGGCAGTTCAAATAAGGCAGGCGTTGCCGCGAAGAAAATCGAAAACTTTGTCAGTAACTACATCACTAACAAGAACTTATCGGTTGGTTATGCGACCGCTGTGGAGGTTGCCCATACCCGCGAAGGCGATTGCACAGAGCACTCGCTACTGGCGGCGGCAATGTGCAGATCGCTGGGCATTCCAGCGAGGGTTGTTACCGGGCTGGCGTATGTTCCGCGGTTCGTAGGCAACAAGGACATTTTCGGCCCGCACATGTGGGTACAGGTGAACGTCGATGGGCGGTGGATAGACATCGACCCGACGCTTGGCTTTGACAGCGGGCACATCGCGATGTCCACTGGTGACGGACGTCCCGGGCAGTTCTTCGACCTTATCAGCACGCTCGGAAACATCAAGATAGAGAACATAGGTGGATCTTCCATTGACAGGCAGTGATACAGGCATTAAAGTCACACAAACGAATCTGCCTGCCAGACTCGGAGCGCAGCCATGAGAAGAAAGGATTCTGTAGCCCTTTTCGAGGTTATCTCAAAGGGGAAGGTAAAACGCCCTGCCGACGAGGGGGAAGCGGATGCTGACATCGCATCGCAGACGCCTCCTTTGCCGCAGAGCCAGGATCTCGCCCCCGATGGCGGCAGTGCGGATGATGTGCAACAGACCCCGCAGTTCGCGGGTCTTGACCGACGGATAAGTCTGTCGCTGAATTACGCCAGTTGCATCGCGGCTGCAATGGGTCTGGTTGTTCTGTTGGGAACGATGTTCTGGTTGGGACGTATAACGGCTGGTCGGATTGACTCCTCCGCCCCCATCGCCACCAGCGAAACCGGGGCAGATGCACCGGCCGGGCAGGGCGACTCATCCAGGTCGTCCCGCCAGGCAACAAGGATAAGCGGCAAGTATTATTTGATAGTCGATCGCATGCTGCCGGGCCTGACCCAAGACAGCAAGCTCGATGCCGAAGCGATAATCGAGTGGCTTAAAACGAAGGGTCACGAAGCAACGCTTGCGATTATGGGCACAAGATACGTGGTGCTGTCGTCAAGACCATTCGACAGCATGAAAAGCGAACAAGCGAAGAACTTCGCACTGACGATCGACGCGCTTGGAAGGTCATACAGACCCCAGCCGCCAAGATCGAAATATACTTTTTCACAATATAGAGTTGACGCCTCAGGAAGGCGAGAGTTCTCACCCAGCTGGCATCGCTGGGAGTAATGAACGGAGCAATTATGTCGATTGACAGATCATTGAAAGTGTCCAGTGGACTGGCCCGAACCAGAAGTGTGCTTACTCGGGCCGAGAGAATAGCCCAACTGACTGACGAGGGAAAGTTCGACCCCGAAGGCGATTCCGCCCTGGGTCTTCCCAAGGTTCGCGTACGACGATCCAAGGCAGGCGCCAAGGCAAAGAAGGAAGCCCCGACCGAAGAGACCGAAGAGAAGAAGTAGGATTGACGTGAATCCACACCAGATTGCCGACAGGATGGAACTTCTGGACGCTTCGGGCATTCGCAAGGTGTTCGATCTGGCTGCGAAGATGAAAGACCCCATCAACCTGTCGATCGGTCAACCAGACTTCGACGTACCCGAATCACTGCGCAATGAGGCAGTTGAAGCGATCAAGGCGGGCAATAACAAGTACACCCAGACACAGGGGTGTGCCGAGTTGCGCCAGGCGCTGGCGGATGCGTGCCGCGAAGAATTCGGCTGGACCGATGATCATGCATTTCTGGTGGCAAGCGGTGTGAGCGGCGCTCTCCTGTTGGCAATGCTTACGCTGGTCAATCCGGGAGATGAAGTCGTCTTCATCGACCCCTACTTCGTGATGTATAAGCACCTGGTGAACCTGGCCGGAGGCGTACCCATCGCGGTGAACACCTACGACGATTTCACCTTGGATATCGACAAGGTTGCCGACGCCATTACCCCACGCACCAGGTTGATGATTATCAACTCACCGGCAAACCCAACCGGCGCGGTCTACACCGAACAGCAGTTGCGCGACCTTGCCAATCTCGCCGCCAAACATGATTTGCTCATAATCAGCGACGAGATTTACAACCTCTTCTGCTATGACAGGCCTTTCGTATCCATGGCGTCGTTGTACGACAACACGCTGCTGATGCGGGGCTTCTCGAAAAGCTATGCCATGACCGGCTGGCGCGTTGCATGGGTGACGGGACCACAGGCGATAATCGACAAGATGACCATGCTTCAGCAGTACAGCTTTGTCTGCGCGCCGAGCATGGCCCAGTATGCCTGCGTGCGTGCTTTGAACACCGACATGTCTGCCGAGGTAGCGCATTACAAACGCAAGCGCGATATGGTTCAGGACATGCTTGGTGAGAAGTTCGGCCTGGTCAAGCCCGGCGGCGCATTTTATGCTTTTGTGCCCGCACCCGGGGGCGACGCCACCGCCTTCGTTCAAAAGGCCATCGATAACAACGTGCTGGTCATCCCCGGAAACGTCTTCTCCTCACGGGACACGCATTTCCGTCTCTCCTACGCGACCACCGACAACAAGCTCCAGCAGGGTCTCGAAATCCTTCTCAAACTCGCCTAGATACACTCATAAGACCTGCAACTCATAACCCCAGCGCTACATTGCGCTAAATTACTCATTCGAGTTTATTTGAGTCGATCCACAATATTGCTATGATCATCTCCATCGCTGTTCCTCTCCACGATGCCGATCCAGCATTAAGCACAATATATCAACAAAAGGCGGTTGACAGGTCTACCTAGTAAGTATATCCTATTACGTAGGATACTTATCCAATAGTATTGGATACACAATGGCAAAACTGATTATTCAATCTGTTGATCGCGCGTTGGAGATTCTTCGCCTGGTTGCTTCCGAGCAGAGCGGAACAGGTCTTCAGTCGCTTGCCAAGCAGATGAACCTGCGGGCTCAAACGGTCCATAACTTGGCGAACACCCTCGTCGCTCGAGGGTTTCTCAGGGTTTTGGACAAGCCGGTCAGGTACGCCCTTGGGCCTGAGCTTTACAACCTCACACAGACGAATGCGTCAAACAACATGAACCTACGTTGCGAGACAGCCGCCAGAACGGTTTCAGCGGAGTTCCCGTCAGCGACGGTAACAACATGCCGTTACAACGGTAGCGAGTTGACGGTGACGATGCGAATCGCGAGCAATACTGGCCTGGTGGAGCGCCCGGTCAATCGCTCATTTGCCCCTTATACTTCCGCCAGTTGTGTCGCATTCGCAGCCTTCGCGCCATCGAGAACCTGGGAGGAATACGAGCGTCTGCACCCATTCGATGAATACGGCACGACTCTGTGGAAATCTCGTCAACAGCTTGATGACGCACTGGCCGAGGCAAGGCGAAGAGGCCTCGCCATTTTGACGCATAACGGCCTGCGGATGGCGCTGCCAGTTTACGACCAAGGTAACGATCTTCATTCACTTTTGGGAATTTCGCTCTCCCACGAACAGGTAGAGAAGCTCGACGCTGAGGGCCTGATCGAAAGGGCGAAGTTTGTTGCGCAGTGGGTGCGCACAGAAGAACCCCCGGAGATGTTAAAGGAAACACAGCAATGCAGTTAACCGCGGAACAGGTCAAGGCAAGGGCTCTTGAGCTTGGAGCAGACGCAGTCGCAATCGGGAACATCGAACGATGGGAGGGAGCCCCCATTCAGATGGATCCCAGGCAGATCATGCCCGAAGCTAAATCAGTTATCTCGATGGCTTTTCGCGTGATGCGAGGCAGCCTGCGCGGCGTTGAGGAAGGCACGTTCTTCAGCAACTATTCGGCGATGGGATACGGTGGCATCACCTATCTCTATATGCCCATGACCGTCATCAACCTTTCAAAGGTGATTGAAGATCAGGGTTATGAGGCAATTCCCTATGGCCATCAAAGCGATTGGCGTGCGATAGACAATGTTGGCACGGTGCGTCAGAACTTTAGCCGTCCGGTTGCACCCGGACGAGCAGCGCCTGACGTGATGGTTCATCAGCGCATCGCTGCCTATCTTTGCGGTCTGGGCGAAATCGGATTTTCCAAGATGCTCCTGACACCACAGTTCGGCCCGCGTCAGCGACTTGGAATCATCATCACCGATGCTGAACTCGAACCAGATCCCATTTATGACGGCCCACCGTTGTGCAATCGCTGCCTGGCGTGCGCACGCGAATGTCCCGGACAGGCCTTCGACCCCTCCAAGACCGTCAAGGTTACACTTGCCGGAAAAGAGATCGAATGGATGGATATCGATTGTAAAAAATGCGATATCGCCTTCCGTGGCGCAGTTGTGGATAACAGTGTGAGCGAAGAAGATTCCTACTACACAATGCCCGCGGGAAAGACAAGGCCCGGGCCATGGTCGCCGTTCTACAAGAAACCCCGCACCCTTTATAACACCGGGCAGGCTGTGTGCGGTTCACGTGGCTGCACCAGGGCATGCATGATCTCGATGGAGGCCAGAGGCGTGCTTACAAACAAGTTCCATCAGCCGTTCCGTCGTCGCAAGGCATGGAGCGTCGACTGGTCGCAGGAGAAGTCCCAACCGACCGAGAAAGTGGACCATACAGAAGCCGATTAAGGTCTTCGCATTGGTTTGAACAACTCGCCGTACCAAGGCGAATAGATTGATTATGAAGTTTTCAATAGGCTATCAGCTCACCGCCGGCGACGAACCACCCTTTTCGTCGCTGGCGAGTGAGTTTCTTCCCAACGTTGGCGAGGTGTATTTCGCTCCGCCGGGTATGCCTTCGGGCAGAGCCCCCCTTCCCGATGATCCTGCATCCATCGAGCGATTCGAACACGATCTTGACGCTCTGCGGCAGATGGGCATCGAGCTCAACCTGCTGATAAACGGGAATTGTTACGGTGGGCTGGCCATGAGCAGGACGCTGGAGCAGTGCATCATCGCCGAAATGAACAGGCTCGAAGAAATTGCCGGTGGTGCGGACTCTGTAACCACCACCTCCCCTGCCGTGGCTGTGATACTTAAGCGACACTTCCCCAAGGTCTCGGTCAGGGCGTCGGTGAACATGCGCATCGGGACGATTCAGGCGATGGAGTATCTTGGCGATGCGTTCGACGGGTACTACATGCAGCGGGACTACAATCGCGATCTGGAGGCAGTGGACACACTGCACTCATGGGCGAGTTCACACGGCAAGAGCCTTCATCTTCTTGCCAACAGCGGATGCCTTCGCTTCTGCCCCGCACAGACATTCCACGATAATCTCGTCGCGCACGAGCCGGACGTCGCCAACGAGGATAACATCCCCAACTACATGCCATACGCGTGCTGGAACCTTCTGAAGAAACGCGAGAACTGGCCAGCAGTGCTGCAGGCGACGTGGATCAGGCCCGAAGATTTGCACCACTACAAAAAGTGGTTCAGTATCGTCAAGCTCGCCACGCGTCTACACGAACGTCCATGGGTCGTGGTGAAGGCATACGCCAAGGGCAAGTTTTCAGGAAACCTGCCAGACCTCTTCGAACCTGGCTTCTCCAGGGCATTGGCGCCATATGTCGTCGACAACGAAAAGTTCCCGGGTGACTGGTTCGAGAAGTCCTGCGAGCTTCGAGACGATGAGGATTACCACGCCAGAGTACTCGAAAAGGTGCTTGTCGAGCTGAAGTAATACCCTCATGCCTCTAGTGCTCCGTTTTCGCAAGGCTTGCCGTTGGGCAGCGATTGACAACATCAGCCGTTTATCTTGTCCATCACGTATTGCACCACCTTATCGACAGAAACTCTCTCCTGCGAGAGGGAATCACGATCCCGAATGGTAACCGTCTGATCAGTCAGGGTCTGTCCATCGACGGTGACGCAGAACGGCGTACCAGCTTCGTCCTGGCGACGGTAACGCCGCCCGACAGCACCCTTCTCGTCGTAGAAGCTCGCAAGTCCCTGCTTCTTCGCCTCTGCATGAATCTTCGCGGCAACTTCGGGCATGCCCTCTTTCTTCACCAGCGGAAATACCGCCAGTTTGACCGGCGCCAGTCGCGGATGGAACTTCATCACCGTGCGTGCCTGCATGACGCCTTTCTCGTCGGGGGCGGTGTCTTCGGTGTACGCCTCGCACAGGAAGGCGAGCGTCGCCCTGTCGCAGCCGCCGGACGGCTCGATGACGTGAGGAAGATATCTTTCCTTCGTCTCGTCGTCGAAATACGTCATATCCTTGCCGCTGAACTTTTGGTGCTGCGCCAGGTCGTAATCGGTTCGGTTGGCAACGCCTTCAAGCTCGCTGATGCCGAACGGGAACGCATATTCGATGTCCGCGCACGCACGTGCATAGTGGGCAAGCTCATCGGTTTCGTGCGGCCTCAGGCGAAGTTTGTCGCTACGAAGGCCCAGGTCTACATACCACTTGTACCGCTCATCTCGCCAGTAGGCGTACCACTTGTCGGCTTCGGAGGGATGGCAGAAGAATTCGATTTCCATCTGCTCGAACTCCCTGCTTCGGAACGTGAAGTTGCGCGGGTTGATTTCGTTTCGAAAACTCTTGCCAACCTGCGCGATTCCGAACGGAGGCTTGATTCGCTGGGTATCGAGGACGTTTTTGTAATTCGCGAAAATTCCCTGCGCCGTCTCTGGTCGAAGGTAGGCGATGGATGAACTGTCTTCCATCGCGCCGACGAACGTCTTGAACATCATGTTGAACTTGCGGGCCGAGGTCAGTTCGCCGCCGCACAGCGGGCAGATGTTTGAAGCATCTTCACCGGCGCGGTCGGCCCGGTAGACCGTCCATGCCAGGTTCTGGGCCTTGCCCTCTATTCTTCGCCTGGTCTTGCTGTTGGCGTTGGCGATCGCGTTTTCCCTGGCCGCTTCCTCATCATCCCCCTGCACACCGACCGATAAGATGACGTTATCCCCCTCGGCGGCGATGACGGTAAAGACCTTGTCCGCGCGGAAGCGAGCCTTGCACTTCTTGCAGTCCACCAGCGGATCATTGAAGTTGACGACGTGTCCGCTGGCTTCCCACACCTTGGGGTTCATAATGATCGAACTGTCCAGGCCGACCATGTCATCACGCTTGCGAACGACATCTTCCCACCAGGCGTCCTTGATGTTCCGCTTGAGTTCAACGCCAAGGGGGCCGTAGTCCCAGAACCCGTTGAGTCCACCATATATTTCGGAAGATTGAAATATGAACCCTCTACGCTTGCAGAGAGCTCCCAGTTTTTCCATCAGATCGCCATCATTATCGGCCATTGTTCGCTCCATGATTTCTTAGCTATTCCGCTCGAAACGGCGCAAAGCATGATACTACCCAAACCCGCGCGATATGACAACGCCAACCCTCCTGATGTAATGGGCGGCGTCTTGTTTTCACTGGACACACACGTCAGTACCTGATGGAATATTTGCTGAGAACATCGGACAAGGCCACTGGACGGCGGAAAGACATTATGGATCCATTTCTTGAAGCAGCGTTAGAGCAAGCCACAGCGGGATCAGCCGAGGGTGGAATACCCATTGGATCAGTGCTGGTTCACAATGACAAGATCATCGGTAGAGGACATAACAGACGCGTACAGAAGGATAGTGCTATCCTTCATGCGGAAATGGACGCACTCGAAAATGCAGGGCGTCTTCCTGCAAAAATCTATCGCCAAAGCACGCTCTACACCACCCTCTCTCCCTGCGCGATGTGCAGCGGAGCGATTATTCTTTACGGTATAAGCAAGCTGGTAATCGGAGAAAATCAGACCTTCAAGGGCGAAGAAGAATGGCTTGCCACCAGAGGCGTCGAGGTGCAGGTGCTCAACGACGATAGATGCATCGCCCTCATGCAGGCCTTCATTCGCGACCATCCGTCGCTGTGGAACGAAGACATCGGCATTTAGGGTAAATCCCAAACATTCACGGTGCCGAAAGTTTCTCGATGAGTGCCGCCTGGTCGGGATATTGCCTCACCAGTTTGGCCCGGTTACCAAGTTCGAAGTCTTCAGGATCGAACGCCGGGGCAACGGTGCAGCCCATCAGGGCATATCTGCCGCCGGGATTAAGCAACGTCCCCTGCCAGGTCCCGCGCTTAACAACACACTGGGGCTGATGACCCGCTCGAATATCAGGACCCAATACGTGCACCTCGCTACCACCGTCCGGATGAAGCTGCAACATCGTCACAGGATCACCAAGATAGAAATGGAATATTTCATCGCTTGCCACACGGTGCATGGCGGAGAATGCATCCGGCGTGAGAAGGTAATAGATAGCCGTGCTGAAACTCTTGTCACGACAATATCGTTGACTCAGTGAATTCTGAGGAATCAGTTCTTCGCAACGATACGTTTCACGGAACAATCCGCCCTCCTCCGGAAGAGGTTTGAGCGAGAGCAAATTGATAATCTCGCGTACGTCGGGCAGATCACCGCGGGGCGGCTCGGATGAGTTCATGTCACTTCCTTCGATGCTGTTTAACCAGGTGGGTCAGTGTATTCATCATGACCATCCGCATCAAGCATCGAACGCGACACAGAGGCCGGGGCCGGTCTCCTGGCCCGAGCGAGCGAAGCGAGGCAAAGGGCGAATCTACTGTTCTACTGTTCTTATGTATTTCGCAACTCCGTCCAAACAAGCTGCCCTGAAGCTGCAACTAAAAAAAGTCGAAGCGCCCGCGTCACTGCTTATACAGGCGCTCTGCATCATTGCCCTTCATGACGCGTCAGATTTTCACTTGGATACGCTCGCGCTCGCAGTGCTCACTTTTGGGAATAGTGACAGCCAACACAGCTTCAGAGACGGCATAGCCTAACTTCTTTGATATCAGTTAGTTAGCGAATCTGCCTTTACTGACTTCGCAGTCGTCGAGGATGTCATTTTGACAGGCGAGGAATTGCCTATCCTGGATAAATCGTGCCCGCTTGGTTCTTGGTAGACTCGCAGGCCGAATTCCGGCACGGCTGCCAGAAGGTGATCGAAAATATCCGCCTGTACACCTTCGTAGACTGCCCACGCGGTCTCGGAGACAAACACGTATATCTGGATCGGCAATCCCTGCGCGGTGGGCTGCAGTTGCCTGACCAGGAACGTGAGGTCCTGGTTAATCTGCGGATGCTGGCGCAGGTACTCGATCACATATGCCCTGAACGTGCCGACATTGGTCAGTCTTCGAGAATTGGTCGTAATATCCGAAAACTCATCGGGGCAATATTTTGCATTATGTTCTTCAAGTTCCTGTATCTTGCGTTTCATGTAATCCTCGAGCAGCAGAAACCTGCTGAACCGCTCGATTTGCGTGTCACTGAGAAAACGAATCGATGACATGTCGATATTTATTGACCTCATTATTCGTCTGCCGCCCGCTTCAAACATTGTGCGCCAGTTTTTGAACGAATGCTCAAGAAACTTGTGCGTCGGAATGACAGTAATGGTCTTGTCCCAGTTTTGCACTGTCACGACGTTAAGCGCTATGTCAATCACGTCACCGTCAGCGTTGAACTGAGGCATTTCGATCCAGTCGCCAACATGAATCACGCCATTATTGACCAGTTGGATGCCCGCGACGAACGACAGCAGAGTATCCCGAAAGACCAACATGAATATCGCCATCATGGCACCCATGCCACTGATGAAGAACCAGGGCGACTGATCCATGAGAACGGCGAAAATCAATATGGCGGCGAACACATACATGACAACCTTGATGACCTGCACATATCCCTTGATAGGGTGATTTCGCGAGACGGGATACTTCTGATAAATCACGTTCACCCCCGCCAGCAGCGTGCTCAACGCGCGAGCAATCAGCAGGATCATCGTCGCCAGCGAGAGCCGTTGAACCAGAACCGTCACAGACTCCGGCAGGTGCGGCACCAGAATGACGCTCCAGTACACTATCGACGTTGGCACAATTGGAACCAGTCGGCTGAAGAAGCCCATGTCACGCAGGGTCTCATCCCATGTGGTTCGGCTTCGTTTCACAAGACGGTTCACTATCACACGAACGCACCACCGGATAACCGCATACGCAACTAAAGAAAGGAGGATGACAATCGCAATCGCCGCGACCATCTCCACTGTCGGGTTGTCGCTAAGGTTGACCTTCTTGAGCACATCCGCCAGCCAGGTCTGATCCTGTTCGGCCGGCTGCGACTGTGATTGAGCAAGGCTCGCATCTTCCTGACCGGTTGTGGCGGTTTCATCCGCCAGGACCGTCGGCGCAACTACAATCAACAGCATTACCGTTACCGCAATTTGTCGAACGATACCTTTGGCATTGATTCTCATCGAGTAAAAGCCTTTCTGACCTGTGCGAAGAACATGACCGGCCGATACGCCGGAATGTCGGTGTTTTCAAGAAGTTTACAATATGCCCCGCGCAAATTCCAGACGTTGTTGTACGTACGCCTTGTTCATCAGGGCGAAAAGCGTGGGCCTGCGGATGTGTCAGAGCGGATATCGTGTTGGTGTAGCACGAGACTTCCCGGCAGCAGGCGTAAGATGGTTTCTTTACTTCATTGAATCGCTCAGCCAGACCGCATCGGGTTTGGGTTGCGAGACCGCATGGGCAGGTGATGTTCCCCTGCCCAGAAGGCGCTGACCGACAACCATCGATCGCACGACATTGTCGGGCATTCGTTCCATGGCGCAGGCTACGCCATAGAGTTGGTGGGCAACTCCGCGTGATTTGTTCGATCCCGTTTCGCATCCATCCCTGAGCCTGGTCATGGTCAACGACCAGTCGCCTTCGGCAGCGGCGATCAGCGCCAACCATGTCGGCGCATCACAGGAGTTGGAGTTGCGTTCGATGAGGGCTGTGAAGGATTCCTGGGCCTTGTCGAACTCGCGTACGCTTACCGCGATAAGTGCCTGTTCGTAAAGGGTTCTGCTATCTGGTGGATTGTTTGTGGTGGTTGAAGTCGGGCCGGGCAGCGAGGATGTCGCAGCGATGATCGCCAGCATCTCCGACGCCTCCTGTGCCATGCCCTGTCGAGCCAGCACCAGCACTGTCCAGAGCATAGCCGTAGATCGCCCCGAGGTAATTTCGAGCCCGTCTAGCAGATCCATTGACACCTTGAAGTCGCCTTTCAGCAGCATCGACAGAACCAGCCATTGCCTTGCGGCGACGCTCATCGGGTGTTCCGGTGGAAAGCTCATGTCGACTTCATCGAATCGCGAGGCCGCCTTGTCATACCGCCCCTGCGACAGTTCGGCGATACCAACCGCGATGAGTTCCCATCCCGGGGGTTCGTTCTTTTCACGTTGTGCCTGTCGCGCCTGGGCAATCGCTCGTTCACTCTGAAGATCCAGCGCATATGCCATTGCCAGCATCGCGTGTGGCTCAGGCCCGTCAGGAATGGAAGAGACAACCTGCGTAAGCAGCGGTATGGCGGTTTTGGGACTGCCGGCAGCCAGAAGTTGAACGCCTCGTTGAAACGTCAGGTCTACGTGCGGCGAAGCCTGACAGCCGATAATGCTTATCAACGAAACCGCCAGTATCAGTTGCATCATTTTGCTGATCATCATGGCGCCTCTCGTGTAGTAAATGCAATTGGATCGAGCGGGCTTACATACTGCTGTTCAAGCCTTGTTGGAAGCTCCGTCGGGCAAGACTCGTCATTGCCGACGAGGTGCGCGGTCATCACAATGATGACTTCCTGCTGTTCCTTGCGTTGATCGACGGTACGGAAAGCAGCCCCGACAAGCGGAATATCACCAAGGAACGGAATCTTCTCGACCACCGAGCGATGCTGCTCGCGAAGCAAACCGCCCAGCACTATCGTCTGGCCGTCGCGAACACTCACGGTCGTCTTCGCTCGCCTGCGGGTAACGACGGGCAGAGCGGCATTGACACGACTGTCGCCGTGGTTGATGTTGTCGCGGTTCGTTTCGGTGGCAACGTCAGAGACTTCCGGTTCGAGTTGCAGCACCATCTGCCCGTTGGCGCCTATCTGGGCTTTCACCTTCAGCGTGACGCCCGCCTTGATGGATTCAAGACGATAATACGGGTTCGACGCCTGCCCGCTGAGCAGCGAGAAGTATTTTTCCAGTCCGACGAAAATATCCGCCTCTTCGCCGTTCATCACCGCAACCCTGGGGCTTGCAAGTACTCTGCCCTTGCGCTGTTGAACGATCGCTCGCAAGGTGACTTCTACAAATTTGGCGATATCTGACGAGGCATCGTATGTCACCGTGCCAACCAAATTGCTCATATCAACGCTGAGGCTGGCGTTTTTGTATTGCCAATCCAGGCCCAGTTGCTTGGCGCCATCCTCGGTAAGCTCGAAGACAACCGCCTCTATGACGATCTGTCTATGTGGACGGTCGATAAGCTTGATCGCTTCCATAATTCGCTGCCTCGCGACAGGCCCGGCCGTCACAATCAAAGTCTGACTGGACTTTTCATATGTTATGTACTGGGCCAGCGTCGGATGAATGGCTGCCTTGGCCTGGTCGCAGTTGATATGCGTCAACTCGACGCGCTGGGGCGGGGTTATTCGCGAAAACAGCGAATTGCCGGGTGATGGTCTGCCCACAACATAGTAATCGTCAACTTTCAGGTGGGTGTACTCGCCGATTGCACATACGCGTTCCAGGCAATCTTCAAGGGGCATGTCCTTCACGGCCATGGTGACTATGCCCTGCACGGTGTTGTCGCAGATAATGGTTATACCCGTCTGCATCGACATATCCTGGATCACCTGACGGACATCGGTTTCGACCCAGACGTTGCTGACCATAGGTTGATTCGAATCCCCCGCATATGCCGAGGCGACAGACAAACATACAACGATCACAACACCCACCCAAGCTCGGTTGACGCATCCCTGACGGTATGGGGCGTGGGCACATGAACCTGTGCCTTTAAACCCACACAGCGGGCATGATGTGCGCGGATGAGTCCGCGATACCTCTTCGGCCCCGCCACGCATCGGATGCGTTCTGGTCATGATTATCTCCTGCCCTTCACCGCGGCCTCCACTGGTATGACAGTCTGGGCCACGGTTCCATCGGCCCGAGTCGCCATTACCGTAAGGTCAAAGCCATGCCTGCCAGGTAAGGCGTCCACGGGGGTTTTGAGAAGCAAAACAACAGATTTCTGCATTCCCGGCGCGAGTTCAAAGGTGTCGGGTTGTATTGTCCACCAGTCCATTGAGGAACCTTCTTCCTCGTCGTCTGACATAGTCACCACGAACGGGGCGGGGTCCTCGGCTGTGTTTTTGACGTTAACGCTCATCGTCCTGAACGATCCGCCCATTACGTCACATGACAGCCGCATTGGGGCAACGCTGATCGTACCGCCGGACAGTTTGCTTGAACGGTCGTGAAGCATCGACAGTAGCGATGCCTGCTGCGATGTAATTTCGAAAGTCTGCTGATGACGCGCCTTAGTCCATTGAGATTCATAATCCATCTCGATGTTCAGCGTGTACGTTCCCGCGGGTATAGCTCGGTCGAGCAATGTTTCAAAAAGTCTGCTGTCACCGCCAAACACGCACGCACGTTTGCTTCGCAGGGGCGCAGTGAAGACAACTCTTGAGTTGGCGTCGATCAGGCGCACTTTTCCGCCGGCGTCAAACCGGGCGAGTCCTGTGTTCCTGATGACAGTGGCGATTCGCGGAACGATTTGCGATTCTTCGTCGAGCGGCGGGAAGATGACCTGACACTTCTCGATGCTCGCCTTGCGGGGGAAAGTTCTGCCTGTAACCGTAACGAACAGTCCCGAGGCGATACGATATTGAATGGCGACGCCTTGGGGGTCTTGAGATTCCGGTATAATTGTCACCATCATCGTTGCGTAGTATTCGCCGGCTGCGGTGACAGGTGCGTCAATCGTGCCTTCAATCACCTTCGCCTCACCTGGTTCAATGACGACCTTGGCATCGTTCATCCTGATCCAGTCACAGGCGGAGTAGTCGGTGGTTCCGGCCTGGGGGAATGAAAGCAGCCCATCCTCGGCCACTTTAACGTCAGTGAGAGACAGTTCGACGGTTCTGGCAAAGGCTCGCCGACCGGGGCGAACATTGTTCGTGATGACGACCCGGAATTTGCCGGTTTGTCCGGGCTTTAGCGATATTTCCTGCTTGAGCGGAGAGACGGCAATTCCACCTTCGGCAAGGGTCGGAATCAGCAACGCCCATGCAATCAACACCGATTTAAGCAAATTGTTCGTGACGGTATCCATTCATCACCATGACAAGGTCATCACAAGGGATGCCTCGTAATTGCCTGCCTCGTTGGCACGCATCATCGACGCGGTTGCCCGCACCCACAGTGTTACTTGGCTCTCAGGCCCAAAGCTCATAATCTGATAGGCCTTCTGTAGAAACGTTTGCGGGTCGATCCATTCCGCGTCCGGGTTTTGAAGGTTCTCACCAGCGAGCTTGTAGTTCGTGGTCAAGGTGTCTCCATTGCAACTTAGCACCTCGTCGCCCTCGTGAAGCACGGACATGGAGATCTGGCATGGCTCGTTGTGGACTAACGTCATCACCACCGAGCCGCTCGATTCCCGCCCCCCCGCCGTAATGGATTCTTCCATCGCCAGGGTGTAAGGACCATCGAGCCAGGCTCCGTCCGCCAACGCCAGGGAACTCATGGCACATGTTGCGAACAGACAGCTTAGAACCTTTTTGGCATTTGGCAGCATCGGATGCACCTATGCCTTGTGAGCGAAGTCGCTCACGGCCACCGGGGGGAGTCGTCCATCATCTCCCTCACGCGAAGGAGTCAGGTGGCGACTCCCCCGGTGAACCATGCATGTTTAAATGTGAATCTTCCTGCTGGCGTGGGTCAGATATCTCACCTGCCCTGGTGCGTTCTCATAAACGCACATGTCGCCACCAGCCGGTCTTCGGTTACCACGACGCGGTCATTACGACACCGCAGGTGTAATCGCCGGCATCAACTGCGCCATCGCTGGGGCTTACTGCCTTAACGCCAAGCACCACGCTATAGTTTCCACCATCGCCGGAAACATGCGCAACTTCATAGGTGTTTCCCGCATTGAAGAACTCGCCCATCTCGGATCCGGCGGCAACATAGTCGACATCGTCGGTTGTCACGTCGCCGGTCACCATATAGCTGGTTTCAAGCGTTTCGCTGCCGTTTGTCAGGATGCCGCTGTTTGCGCCCGCTGTAGGCGTAACGGTTGCAGTGATATTCGAAAACAGCGTCATATCCAGCGACGCGGTAATCGCCTGTCCGGAAGCGGTAATTGTGTCACCGTTATCCCAATCGGTTGTTGCGATAGTCGGTGCGTCATCCTCCCACTCGGCAAAGGCTTCGACTGTGGCGTTAATGGTCACGGTCGCGGCATCTTCGCCCCCCATTGCGGTCTGGCTGCAAAGAACGAATGCTACCAGTGCAACTGCGACTGAGTACTTTTTGATTCTGTTCAACATGTTACACTCCTATCAAGTTCCCTCTTTCGGCAGGTCGCCTTAGGACGCCTGTCGTTGCGCTGCATGAAATGGAAAGGCTCATCCCATCACCATTGTCATTTGTCACTGCATTTCTCGGCGGACTGCGCGGCTGCGCACCTCCGCAAGAATCATGCATTGCCCTATTTCGACCCAAGTCGAGGGCGGCTTTAATTACTTTCTGAATCAACAGGAACATTATTCTTAACAATTTTGGTTCTTTTATTCAGGGCATGAATATCATGTCTTCCCGGGATATCACCGGGCATGCTTTGGAGTGGAAATGGGAATATCTGGTGGCGACAGCAGAAAAGTCCTCCATATTTATTCCATGGAGGAGGCGGCATCAGCCGATGTATAACTTGTTATCGTGCAACTGCAGCGTAATGTCTGCAGCCATCCGGGGTGAGCCGGCCCCTTCCGGCCAGGTTGACAGTCGGCTCACCCCATCTCTTTTCCCTCCAGCATCTACACGGTTATGGTGGTTTGTGCTTCCACACCGTTCAGTCGCGCCTTAATGGGCACTCTCAACCCTCCACACAAAAACAAAAAAGGCATAGACTCCGGGACTTTCGAAAGTCCTGAATGTCTATGCCTTAGCCTAATGGTCATCTACCAGTCTGATAAGGCCGGCCCATGTCTTCTACATGACGCCGCTGCGCGAACGCAATTCTACCTAATCATGTTTATCGTCAATTAGGATAACTATCTTCATCAACATCTTTACGAAACACTGAATTTCCCGACAGCTCAAGCACATTCTGAAGCGATTTGCGAAGCTCGCCAAGCTGTTTGGACTTGAAAGCACGTTTGGTTTGCTCCAGCACGTTCACCGCCCGGGCGATATGTGAAAGCAGCAATCCTGGCTGACGGTGGGCACAGACTTGACAGGGCGGGTTGACTGATGGGGTATCTGCAATGCGTTGCATGTTGTCCAGCAGGTCGCGTATATCCATCCAGATGCCCGCCAGCTCATGCCGTAGACCCACCAGGCTTCCGGCGTCCGACGTGCCATTCATCCCCTCAACCCTCCAAAGCACTGCCTCCAGACGCGGCTGGAGTTCTGAGAGGCTCTGAAGCAGGCTCCGCTGGCGCCGCGATACATCAACCGAACGATTCAGTCTGCTTATCAACTTGCCCAGTTCCACCGGTTTGATCAGATACCCCACAACCGGAAGCTCCACAGCCAAGACCGCCGTATCCAGCGTAGGATATCCAGTCATGAGAACAATCGGAAGAGCTGGCCTGAGCCCGAGAGCTTCCCGGATGAATTCGAGATTATAATTCCCGGGCATCCAGATATCACAGATCATTACATCGTATTCACATTGCTCCCGGAGCTTTCGTCCGGCTTCGACTATGTTGCACACACAGTCGCAGGAGAAACCATATCGTTTCAGCGAATCGGCAGTCGATGAAAGATATTTCTCATCATTGTCAACCAGAAACACTCTACCCTTGGGATCGTCTAGCGGCATATCACACTCACAAACACAATCATGTTCAAATAACCTGCAACCCGGTGTGGCTGAAAGGGTTCCGCACATTCAGATCACCGCTCATTCGGGTGCGGGGAATTATCCTCCGTGATGCTGTGAGCATCGCCGTTGACGCCGGTTAACACGCCCGCATCATCAGACACCCGCCATTCGCTGGTACAGGCAAGTTGCCTATCCTCCAGTGCCTTGGTTTGACGGGCCTTTATTCTGCGCAGGGATCTTACTCGCCTGATGCTTCTTCTAAGGGAAACGCCCCTGTCTTTGGGCGTAAAGAGCACAAGAAACACAAACCCCACAAGCATGTACCAGAAGCTGCCCAGATCCCTGTTAATGCTTATCGCCTCGGAGGCCTGCCCCCCGGAGACGGCAGGCATCGGACCAACACTTGGCACTACCGCAGGTAAAGGATTTGCAAAGAGTTCAAAAACCGCCAGGCAGATTACTGCCCGCATCATCCAGTGCCTTGCTGCGTATATCATCGCCATCCTCCAGGTCAAAATGGTTGTCGAGGTGGTCAACCAATTGAACGCCTGCCCCGACTTCCCTGCTTATCCACCAGCGCCTTCCGGCCAGGGTCGACCGCTGATAGATAGAATCTCCTAACGCACCACAATTGTTCTGATACAAGGGAGAGAGAAAGTGATTCGAACGATAAATTCCAATTCCTGATAACCACTCAGGG
>CAZWAT010000019.1:0-22813 GCA_964632015.1 uncultured Planctomycetaceae bacterium | reverse complement strand
CCTTGAGAAGGATTTTACAACCCTCGTACTCGGTTGATATCTCCTTAAGGTCTGGGGTCTTGATGAGGTCCTTGAACTGCCTGGTTCCTATCGTGTCCATGCCGCTGGTAGGTTCATCAAGAATCAGCAGGTCGGGGTCGTTGATAAGCGCCTGTGCAAGTCCGATGCGCCTCTGCATGCCCTTTGAGTACTCGCCCACCCGCCTGTAGGCGACGCCCGAAAGCCCGACCATTTCAAGCAGCATGTCGATTCGGCTGTGCCTCTGACGCCGGGGTTGATGAAACAACCTGCCGTAGAAATCAAGCGTTTCTCGTGCATCCAAGAATGGATATAGGTACGATTCTTCCGGAAGAAAGCCTATCCTCGACTTCACCGCCACATCGGTGGGCAGGTGACCCATTACCGAAACCTTCCCTCGAGTGGGAAACAGCAACCCGAGAATCATCTTGATGGTCGTGCTCTTTCCCGAGCCGTTGGGACCTAGCATTCCGAAGACTTCCCTCGGATTGATATCCAGGTCGAGGTCGGTGACGGCGGTGACTTTCTCGCGCATCCAGAAGTCACGAAAGACCTTGGTCAGACGCCGGACGGAAATGACGCTGCTGGTTTCATTCATCAGTTCACCTCGATGGTGTATTGCCGCCTTGGCGCTGCCTGGCGCGGGCTTCTTCCAGCCACGCCTGGTTGAGTTCCTTGTGAATCTCCGGTGGGGTGTTGATCTGAAGCACGGTCGGCCCATCGCCGAAGGTCATGAACCATTTCACGACGGTATCTGAGGCGAGGATCTCTTCCTTGACCTTCGCCCATTCCCTGCTCATCAGGAACTCGGGGTTATCCTTGTACGCATCGACCAGTTCTTCGTACCTGCGAACTCGTCCCAGCACGCTCTGCTTGACGGTGTCTTTGTAGATGGCAGCGGCCGTCAGCTCTCGTGAAACCTCACCCGTGGTGGTCTGGCTGACAAGAACCCTGTCGATGGCGTCAAGAACCGCCTGGGCTTTTTGCCCTTCGCCTTGGCGTCTGAGGTGTTCGTACTGCCCGATCAGGTTGAATTCTACCGGCGCCAGACCCGAGAACTCCGGGATGATTTCGCCCCGCCACGGTTCGCCGATCAGCTTGACATAATTCATGCCCGCCGCCCCGCCAAGCATATCCTCGGCTTCGGCGCGTGCCTTGTTGATTCTGTCTCCGGACTGCTGGCTGGCGCGTTGTGCGGCTGCGTATTCAGGAAGCGCCCTTAGCGGCCAGGTGGTTCGGGTTAGGTTCACCTGAGTGATTGTGACACCTGCCCTGATCTTATCGAGTCGTTCCTGGGCGAGTCGACTCACGTCGCTCTTGAAGAGTTCCTGCTCGAATCCACCCATCAACCCTTCCGCTGTCCTTGCGGCAGCCGATCGTATGGCGGCCGAACAAAGAGCGGAGTGAACCATGTCCCTGACATTCAGCATGTTTCGCTTGTAGTCAAGCACGCTGTCTTTGGGAACGGTATAGCGGCATTCGAGTTCGGCGTGGATGAGGTACTTGTCGCCCGTAAGCAGCGAGCCGTCTATGCCAGGCCTCAGGCCCGGGTCCGCGGTCGTTCTGCTTGCAAGATCGGTGGCGAGATCCTGCGGGGTCTCGTGCATCCAGAAGTCCCCGACCAACAGGCGTTGCGTGCGTACGTCCACTATCTCGATGTTTCCGATGGGGAAAGGCCAGGTGTACTGAAGCCCATCGCCGACAACACCGATCACCTTTCCGAATACCGTCTTGATGCCAACGTGCCCGGTCTCGATTCGTTTGAGCCCTGTCAGCGCGAACAGCACCACAACCACCATCATTATCAGTGTCAACAGGCGAAAACTCAGCATCAAGGCCCGTGCGAGGCTCTGACCGGCGGCGTCCATCTGACGCTCCGGATCCGTCGGGGCTGCCGTTTCTTCCACCTGTGATTCCTGCTCAGGATGCATTTGATCCAGCATTGTTGGTCTCCGCGCTTATACCTATTTTGACGACTCTTGAGCCTTGGGGGCATCCTGTGGGGTTACGACCGTTTCCGAATCGCCAAGCCTGAACTGCCCGAGCATCGGGAATATGGACTCGTCAAGCAATATTACTGTTCGCTTTTCGAGAACCCGTTTAAGCGATTCAAGATTTCGCAGGAACTTCGCCAACTCTTCGTGTTCGCCGAACCTTGCGTAGTACGCAGCCGCCGCCGCATCGCCCTCGCCGCGAATCACGCTGGCCTTGGCATTGCTGAAGGCGAGAATCTTTTCCCTGGCGGCACGCGCGCGCTCGCGAATGGCGGTAGCGTAGGCGTTTCCACGGGTTTCGTATTCCTGAACCATCATTCGGCGTTCTTCCTTCATCGACTCGATGACGGTCTCGGTGACCGACTTGGGAAGGCCCAGGTTCTTGACGCCGACCATCACCACTTCGATACCGTAATCCCGCTTCGCCTGGTCGGTAATGGCGTTGAGCACTTCTTGTTCGACCGCTTCAAGCTCGATCTGCAACGGATCAGTATTGATAAGCTGACCAAGCGCTCGTCGGGTCACAGCGGTGACCTTGGCATCGCGGACAAGCGACTTAAGCGCAGACTGAGCGGCGTCTACGGTTTTGATCTTGGCGTAGAACGTGTCGGGTTGGTCGATCCGCCACGCGCAGAACATCGTCACCAGGACGTGCTGCTTGTCAGCGGTCTGAACCTGCTCGTGGGTGTCCTCGAAGAGGAACGTGCGGGCATCGTACCTGACGATTTCCTGCACCGGATACATCCATTTGAACCTCAGGCCCGACTGGTCGGCGTCTCGCCCGGAGTGGACTCCTGTCGCCTTACCCCAGGTCGTTACCAGGACAAGGTCGGTAAGTTCGCCTACCTGAAACGCCACCGTAAACATTCCCAGCGCCACCACTACAACGACGCCCAGGACCATCATGCCCAGATGCTTTCTCATGATCGATAATCCTCTTTCGCCAATAAACGGCGGTTAACCTTAATCTGCACGCTTGAAATCAGCCTGTTCGAGCCCCGCCGGATCACGGTGCCAGTTCAACCAGACTTCCAGCTTGTCCCGGGGAACCGCCAGGACGTATTTATGAATACCCGGAAGCACTTCATCCCATACCGCCAACCAGCGGTCGAGCATGTAAACATTGGGGCTGGCGTGGTACGCGAGCGATTCGTACGCCATTGCGTCATATCTCGCCCGCTCTTCCAGTTCCTTGCTCAGACGATAGGCATTGGCCTGGGCTAGTATCGACGCAGGCTCGCCGCTGGCAGACTTGAACAGCTCATCCACCTGCTGCTGGGCTACGTCGATTCTGGCGGCGAAGTCCATCTGCTGGCGTGATGAATCCCTGGGTATGCTCATAAGCTCACCGAGGTATTCCACGAACTCGTGTCTCAGCAGCCCCCTTCCGCCCGCCTTGCGTTGGGCCGCGTCCACTTCATCCCTGGAAAGATCGTCTGCCACCGAGGCGATGAATCGCTCTATCGCCTGCGATAGATTGGCCCGATCCTCCTTCAGGCTGTCTAGCGTTTTCAGTTCCTCGTATCGACGTGACGCAAACTTCACAAGCTCCCCGCCAGCGGGGTCCGCAAGATTCGCAGCCACTCGCATCGCAGCCTCCTGCGACGCCGCCTCCAGAAGCGCCGAAAGGTCGACCTCCTGGCTGAGGGCTTGTTGACGAATCGACAGCAGGTCGCCGAGATGATTCATCTGCCTGACCGCGAGCTGGCGCACCGGATCGTTTCCGATAGGCGCAACCTTGCCCATCAGTCGTTCCCGCTCGATTTCCTCGTTGAGAACCTGGATGTTCTCTATCGCGTTCCTGATGAACCCCTCATGTCGTCGTGTGAACTCGTCTGTCGAGTTCATAAGCCTCTTGAGCTCTTCGAACTCGTCGAGTTTTCTGATTGCAAGGGCAAGACGAAGCGCATCGATTGGATCGCCCGCAACCTCGGTAAGCAGCTTTACTGCCTCGCCTTCGGCTTCGAAACGCTTCTGGTCCATGGCTCGTTCGGCCTTGAGGACGTTTTCAAACTCATCGGCGGCCTCGGCAGGCGGATGCACCGCCCAAAGCCCGACGAAGCTTACGTCAACGCCAAGACCAGCCTTGCTCACAGCGTCCTGCACACGTCGCATGAGTTCGCGCTCCGCGTTTCGTCTGCCGAACGTCATGATCGCCTCGGGCCTTTCGCCCTGCTGGTCTTCGCTCACGGCCGAATCGAGCGTCGCGCTGGCGCAATACCTTGTAACCTCTCGATAGGCAAGATTCTCTATCATCCGGTGCGGGTCGACATAGTTGTACCCATAATCCTTCATGCCATCCGGGCGAACCTTGTACTGAATCGACACCACCAGCTTGATGATATTCACCGGTGGAGGCGCCTGGTCGCCGCGTGTCGTGTGGGTGTGTGTCGGAGGAACTGCGATTATGAAGTCCAACTCGCGATGCGTACCATGCTCGGCGGTCCACAGAAATACCTCCCGATCGTTGACGAAATCCGACTGTCTTTCGAGTTCCGAGCGTTCATTCCCGACACCCAGCAGCACTTCCCTGACCGTGCCCACTTCGAACATGTGTACGGTGTCCACGGGCCAGGGGTGGCAGATATGCATGCCCGGCCCCATAACGCGATGTCGATCGAGCCTGCCCCAGTGCCTCACCAGCGCGTATTTTCCTTCTGGCACGATCACCAGCGAGCTGATAAGCACCAGTATCACCACGCCAACCAGGATGAGCGGAACGAGTGACTTTCGCAGGAGTTGATAGAACCAGGTCTTGGAGACTTCGAACCCGAACTGGTAGTTGAGTGTTTCAGCAAGGCCATGACCAACGCGTGAGGGTTCGGCAATGATATTCAGCAACCTGCTGTCGAAGCTGTAGCGATGTTCCTGTCCCGGTACGCGTGGGCGGTAGATATCGAGAATGAAATTGAGTCCCAGTTCGCACGCGAGAACCACCTGTACTGCTGGGATGATCCACGCCACCACCCTGTCAAGGGACATGTATCCCTGCCACGCGAACACCATCGCCGCGATGCACGCGCCGATTCCCAGGGTGTTTATAAGCAGAAAGCTTCCCGTCGGCCTGAGCAGTCGCCAGGTCTGCACCCTCGCCATACCAAGGCTGTAGTAGCTGAAAAGAAAAGTCACGAAACCGGCGACAATCAAGAACAGCACGTTCTGCGAGGGCGAAACCAGTTCGACGGAACCAGTGCGATCGAGATACCTCAGCATGAACGTCGCCACGACGACATGAGTACCCGCCCACATGAGGGTGAAGATGGGTACTACGAATTTGTCAATCCAGGCGACTCTTCTTGCGGCAGGTTGCTGCTCGATATCGGCAGCACGATCGAAAAGGGCGTTGTCCTTTCCACCGTGACGAGCGATTTCCTCAAGGTCGATCTGCTCTCGACTGGCGAGCTCTCGACAGTAGAATATCACCGCAACCAGCACCCACAATGGAATACCCGTCGCCACCAACCACAGTGCCGACATTGCCGCGAGCGATTCGCTCCACCGCCAGATAATCAGTATCGTTATCGCCACAAGCGTCTGTAGCGACATACCGATTATCGAAACGTTCAATCCACGCCGCTGATCCGTCATTTCTCAATCCTCTGCCTTGCATGGGTATTACCGCAGCATCTACAATCACATCCGCGGTGAAACCTTTTACGTCCCCAAGCGTAAGATGGTTGTTTACTATCAGTCGATAAACAAAAGGTTGAAGAACTATGAAAGCTTTCGCAATCGCCCAGAACACCTTTCTTCAGACCATTCGTCAGCCGATTTTCGGCATTTTGATTCTTGTTACCTTTGCGATTCTTGTTCTCGCCGCACCACTTGCGGGATGGACGATGGGCGAAACCGGGGGCGACTATCATGACACCGACCAGAAGATGCTCGAGAACCTTGGGCTCAGCACCTTGCTGGTAAGCGGTCTGTTTATTGCCGCGTTCAGCGCATCCAGCGCCCTTTCGCGTGAGATCGAAGACCGCACCGCCCTGACCGTGATCTCCAAGCCTGTCAGGCGAACGGTGTTCATTATGGGCAAATTCGCCGGAATGGCGTCCGCCGTGGTTCTTGCTTATTACCTCTGCTCGCTGGTGTTCCTGATGACTGTTCGCCACCGGGTCATGCCCGCGGCGAGCGATCCTTACGACATTCCGGTCATCGTGCTGGGCATCAGCGCCATGGCGTTGACGATAATCATCGCCCTTGCCGGAAATTACCTTTTCGGTTGGCAGTTCACATCCGCGGGCATCTGGGCGGGAACTATTCTGTTCACCGTGGCAATGGCAACTCTTATGTTCGTCGGAAAGGACTGGAAGGCAGTTCCTCCCGGTTACGACGTCGCGCCCGAATATCAGATCAAGATCGTGCTCAACACCGGTCAGGACAAGTCCACCTTCCTCGATAAGGCCAAGCGAGAGGGGTTTCCGGTTGTCACTTCGAAGGTTGACGATTCGATACTGATGAGCGTACCCGATGCCTTGACAATGGGTCAGACCACCGGTCGTGTTACCAGTTGGGATGAAGTCGCCTCTGTCCAACCCGTCGCCACAAAGGAGCCCGTCATTCATGGGCGATTGATATCGGCGATGATTATGACGCTCATGGGCGTGTTGATTCTGTCGGCTGTGGCGTTGGCTGCGAGCACCCGACTGGGTCAGGTGATGACCCTGGTGGTCACATTCGGCGTATTCATTGCCGGTTCGATGCACCCGGCGTTGAAGCTCTGGTCGCACATTCCAGCGATCAGACCCTTGCAGTGGTTGACGCCGAACTTCAACTATTTCTACGCGATGGACGCCCTGAGCCAACCCATTGTGGGCAAGACGCCCATCACATTCCTTTTGTGGGCCGGCGTTTATTGCGTCCTTTACACAGCAGCGGTGTTGGCGTTGGGTGTTGGGATGTTCCAACGTCGCGAACTCGCCGCCGATCAAGGCTCCAGTGGTGCCCCTGCCGGGGTTGGGCTTCTGTCCGGGCTTGGAAGAATCGCCGCAGTCATACTGGCGCTCGCGGCGGTGGTGGCAATCTCGATGCCCGAGTATCACACGCTCAAGGGTCTGTCCGTCACAGGCGGAATGCTCATAGCTGCCGCGGCTCTGTGGGTTCTGCTCGGATGCTTCGCCAAGGGAGCACGCTGGAGCTACTGGGTCGTTCTGACAGTAAGCGTGGGTTGGCTGGTGTCGGCAGCGGCGATGCTTTACACATCCTTCATCAGCGACCAGATGCTCGCTGTGGGAATTCTTCAAGTCGCACTCGGTATCGCCCTCGTGGTAACGCTTGGTCATAGCAAGACCAGGCGACACTTCGCCCGAGCGTAACCAGCCACAAGCGAATACACCATCTTCCCACACCACTCCGGCATGGGCCGGGGCAGCCAGCGCGGAATTTTCGCTATGTGCCTCTGTCGGGGTCATTGATCCTCAATCCACTCAGGCGGGCACGTGCTCGACCTTGGGAATAACCTTACGGGGTTGTTCGGCGACATCCTGCCTGTGCATGTCTTCGCCAAAGCGAACCAGGCGTGCACTGTTGAAGATTACAAACGTCGCCGTTGTCATATGCAGAACCGCCGCGATGATGGGGTTAATCATGTTCAACGCCGCCAGTATCATAAACGCGACGATAAATGTGATTCCAAAGATAAGGTTCTGGTGAATAACCTGCGTGGTGCGTCTGCTTAGGCGAATGAGGAACGGAAGCCTTCGCAGGTCGATGTTCATCAATGCGATCATTGCCGAGTTGATGGCAACGTCGCTACCGGCGGCCCCCATGGCGATTGACAGGTCGCCCGCCGCAAGTGCCGGCGCGTCGTTGACGCCGTCGCCAACCACCGCAACCTTGTGACCTTGCGCCTTAAGCGCATCAACGAGTTGCAGCTTGTCGGCGGGAAGCACCTCTGCCTGCACCTCGGTGCAACCCATCTCTTTTGCGACGCGTCGCGCGACAGACCACCTGTCGCCAGTGACCATTACAAGTTCTCTGAGGCCCAGGTTGCGAAGTTCGTCCATCGCCAGGCGTGCCTCGCGACGCGTACGGTCTTCAAGCGCTATCCACCCAAGCACCGCGCCATCTCGAACCACATAGAGCGTGCTGACGCCCTCGGGCTCTTCTTGCAGATCCTTGCGGGCAGCCGACATGTTGATGCCCTGATCCTGCAACCAGGTCGACCTTCCTATCATGATGGTCTGCCCGTCAACACTCGCCTTGACGCCCCTGCCGGAGATTTCCTCGAAATCGTCGGGTTTGCCCAGGCTCAACCTGGCTTTTTCGGCAACAGCGACAACCGCCCTGGCAACCGGGTGCCTGGACATCTGCTCGCCCGACGCCGCAGCCGCCAGCAGGTCGGCCCCGTCCACCCCAGTCGCGGGCGCAATTTGTGTTACGCTTAATTCTCCAGTGGTCAGCGTACCTGTCTTGTCGAACACAAACGCCGAAAGACCACGCGCCGCCTCAAGAGTCGAAATGTCTTTGATGAGAATTCCAAGCCTCGCCGCGCATGACAATGCAGCCACCATCGCCGTGGGAACCGCAAGAATCAACGCACAGGGGCAAGCGACAACCAGCATCGCAACGGCGCGATCCATGTCGCGAGTGAAGAACAACACTGTACCGGCAAGCATGAGAATCGTCGGCGTGTACCATCCCGCGTACCTGTCAATCAGGCGCATTATGGGAATTCGCGTTCCCTCTGCCTGAAGAATGAGCTTCTGCACCTTGCCCAATGTGGTGTCTGCGCCTGCGCGTGTAACCTCAACGTCCATGGCGCCGGCGTGGTTGCTGGTACCCGAGAACACCTCGTCACCAACTGTCTTGTCAACCGGAAGAGACTCGCCCGTCACGTTGGCCTGGTTGACCGATGACTGACCCGAAATAACCAAACCATCAGCGGGAATGTTGTCGCCAGGTCTGACGCGAACGATGTCGCCCGCCCTGAGTTCGCGCGGGTCCACTAGCTCTTCGACCCCGTCACGAACGCGATGAGCCTTCTTGGGCGCAAGCCTCACAAGGCTCTCGATGCTCGCACGAGCACCCAAAGCGGTTCGCGCCTCGATTACGTTCGCCAGCAGCAGGAAGAACGAAACCGCCCCCGCCGCCTTGTAATCCCCAGACGCCAACGCGGCGATAATCGCCAGCGCTACCAGTTCATCCATGTTCGTATGGCCGTGGGCCATCTCACGAATGGCATGAATGAAAATGGGAATTCCCAGCAGAAGCGCGCCGCCTATCGCCAGCATATCACTGTAATAGTTGCGCCCTGAAGGACTTGAGGAACGAAAGAGCGCCTCTGCCGCATAAGAAAGCAGCACAAGCACTCCACCAAGAAAAACACCAAGAATCAGTATGCTGGTCCGGCCGGTCTGTTTCTCAACCGAACCCTTCAACACGTCATGGGCCATGCCTTGCTCCGCGGATAGATGAATAAAACATGCCAGGCCATGCGGCACCCTGACCGACCAGGGCCGTTTTGTTTGCTTCTACGGCCGAGGTGAGGGACAAGTTCTACAAGCACAGGATTTTACTGAACGCCAAGGCCCTGCACAAGCGCCGCAATACCGTATGGTAAAAAGTTGACAACCTGAAAACTATCGGGAATTGTCAAAAAGGGCCTGATGACAATCACTGCCGAGGCAATTTTGGATCAACGCCAGGTAATGATCGCTGATAGGTTCGCTTGTGAGATGCAAGATGTCGCGAACATTGGTAATTGTCTGCCCGTCGGGTCCTTCGATCTCAACGAAATGCCCGATGACCGGCAACTCGTCGAGCTCGACGCGGCAACGTCCCAGAACATACGACCACCTGCGTTTCTGCACCTCGAAACATCTGCGAAAGCCCAACATCTCGATAATCTGCCCCACGGCAGGCCCGTCGCCCACCGACGACTGTATCTCACGCCTCGCCTTGAGGGCTTCATCCATCGCCTTGTCCTTGTACGTCAACAACCACCTGGCAGGCAACTCACCCGTCAACGGCTCGATCATCCTCAGCCGAAGCCCCGCCCCTGCCATCAGCAGTCTGCTATCTGCCGTGTCGTAATACACATCGGTCTGAAGCTCGCCGGCGTTATCCAACACAGCCCGGGCACCATCGAGGGCGCTTCGCACCTCGTCAAAGCCCGCCACCTTGAATTTAAGTTCCCGTTCTATCGCCATTGCCGGATTATAAACCCACCACACGCAATTGTCGCCGATTCCTTTGCACGATCGAGGGAGACTTTCGCTCGCACCGGAAACCGTGATATTATTTGGTGATACATCTTGTCACATTCCCGGCCGGAGCATATGCTTTAGTCATGACACACACTGAATTTACAGAATTCGCAGGAACCGTGAAGGTCACCGACGGCGCATGGGGCACGGAGCTTCAGAAACTGGGCCTGTCCGCCGGATCGGCCCCGGAGCTTTGGAACTGGAAGAACCCCGAGGCGGTCGCTTCTGTTGCGCGAAATTACGTGCAAGCAGGTAGCGACGTAATCATGACCAACACATTTGGCGCGAACCGCATCACTTTGTCCGCGCACGGTCTTGCCCAGAAAACGGCGGAACTCGCCCAAAAAGGCGTCGAGATAAGCAGGTCGGCTGCGGGTACGAACGTAAGAGTGTTCGCATCGCTTGGACCGACTGGCAAGATAGTGATGATGGGCGAGGTGGATGTCGAGGACATCTTCGAAGCCTACAGCGAATCGGCAGAGGCGCTGGAATGGGGCGGAGCGGACGCGATTGTGCTTGAGTCTTTTCAGGAACTCGAAGAGATTCGCATCGCACTTAAGGCAGTGAAGGAAGCAACAGATCTTCCGGTCGTCGTGTCGATGACGTTCGCCTCCGGCCCCGATGGAACCTGCACGATGATGGGCGACAAGCCCTCCGATCTTGCCGCGGCGGCCGCGACGATGCAGGCATCGGCCGTGGGCGCCAACTGCGGCACCGGCCCCGACAACTACGTCAAGGTCGCCAAAATCCTACGCGAATCGTGCAGCCTTCCCATATGGATCAAGGCAAACGCCGGATTACCGCAGATCGTCAATAACGAAACGGTATTCCCGATGGGTCCCAATCAATTCGCCTCGCATGTGCCCGCGCTGATAGACGCAGGCGCGAGCTTCATTGGGGGATGCTGCGGCACCGGACCCGAACACATCGCCCGGATCAGACAGCTTGTCGGATCGGCAAAGGCTTGAACATTGCCCGCCAAACGAAGTAGAAATAGCGTATGAGCAAGGGCGATGCACAATCCGTCGATGCGTTCAAGCACCACCCCCGGCTGTGGCGCAACTGCCTGTATGTTTACCCGGTAGTCTCACGACGGGCTGAGGGATTGAGCATCGGCGTCAATCTTAACAGAGACCAGCTTTGCAACTTCGGATGCATCTACTGCCAGGTTGATCGCACCGGCGCGTGCACCCGCGAACCTGTCAACCTGTCCCGCCTGAAAGATGAACTGCTCGTGGCGCTTGAGGCAGCCAACAGCGGGGAAATATGGAATGAACCCCGATTCGCCGACGTGCCCGAACATCTTCGCAGAATTAATGACATCGCCTTCAGTGGCGACGGCGAACCCAGCGCATCGCCGAGTTTCGTCCAGGCTGTTGAACTCGCCGCCGAGGTCAGAAGCAAAACGGGTTCGGATTCGCTCAAAATCGTCCTCATCACCAACGCCACGCTTTTGCACCAGCCAAGGGTAATGCAGGCGCTGGCGATCATGGACAAATCCAACGGGCAGGTGTGGGCGAAGCTCGACGCGGGAAGCGAAGAATATTTTCACCGTGTCAACACACCCACGCCCACGGTCACGCTTCATCGCGTCCTCGACAACATCCTCGTCACTGCCCGGCAGAGGGAAATCGTAATTCAGACCCTGCTGCTCAAGATCGATGGCAAGGCGATTACGCAAGACGAACTCGATCTATACTGCCGGAACATTCGCGAGCTTGTCGCGGGCGGCGCGAAGATAGGTCTGATTCAGCTTCACACGGTCGCACGACAGGCGCCGACCCCCTCGGTGACGGCCCTGGACGATGAAGAACTCATCGCCTTCGCCAACCATGTCAGGGAAAACGTCCACCCTGTGGCGGTTAAGGCATATACCTCGAAATAGCCAGCTCTCAAGCGAAAGTCATCGCCCCGAAGCACTCGGGCGTGTGAAAATCGGGCTTGGGCGTGTCAATATTGTTCCAACATGCGTACTGCCCATCAGTGCCACCGCACCGATAAAAATTCACCCGCCACTCATCGCCCGCAATGGGATTGATATCGCAGCCGATGAATTCCGATAGCATCGAGTGTGGAATCTCTGCCGACAACCACCACGACCTGTCGCCAGAGTCATCGGACTTCGTGTCACCTGGGATGGAAGTGACGATTCTGATTCTTCCCGCCAGATCTTCGGATACGAGTCGTCGATGGTATCTGTCCGGGCCGAACCCAAGGTGAAACATTCCGCAGCAGTTCGCCTCAAAGTTGAAAAACCCGCCAACGTCGGGTCCGGGCATGGCGAAGAACTCGACGCAACTGTCCCGGCAGACCGGGCCGTTGAGCTCACGAACGTCAGCCGAGATGTGAATGTCTTCACATTGAAACTGAAGATACAGCGACCTGTCGTTATACAAAACACGCGCATGGGTCGCCTGCTTGAGCCCGCTTTCGTACCAAGGATAGGTGTCTACTTCGGCTACGTTGGCGTGCTGCCAGGCTGTATCGCTCTGCCCAGACAAATCGCCCGTGCCTCGCACTGCAACATATCGTCTCAACGCACTACTCCACCTTCAACAATGACATGACGTCGTATCCTGCGAGTTTGCTTCTGCCGGGCAGAAAGCACAGCTCGATTACAAATCCAATGCCCACAATGTGCCCACCAAGCTGCCTCACCATTTCGCACGATGCCGACATTGTCCCGCCCGTCGCCAGCAGGTCGTCGATCATTACCACTCGTGAACCCGGCGCAATGGCGTCGGAGTGCATCTCGACGGTATTTGTACCGTATTCAAGCTCGTAACTGCGGGCGATGGTCTTCCATGGAAGCTTGCCGGGCTTGCGGATTGGCACAAAACCTGCCCCAAGGCGTTCGGCAAGCATAGGCCCGAAGATGAACCCGCGCGATTCGATACCCGCTACGTAGTCAACCTTCTGATCTTTGAAATAATCGTGAAGTCTGTCCACCACCAGCTTCAGCCCCGCCGGGGCGCCAAGTAGCGGCGTGATGTCTTTGTATATGATGCCCTCAATGGGAAAATCCTTCACGTCCCGAATGTATTTCTCAAGTTTTGCGGACAAGTCGACTTCCTGCATCGTGAATCTCCTGTTAGATCGCCGGACAATTGTCGGCATTGAAACGCCACATTTATACGCATGCCAAAGCTCACCACAAACACATTTTTGGCTGATTCTGACGCATATAACTTCACTACTGACGACGATACCCCTGTTTGCACAGTCCAATGGGCGTCGAACACTGGGTGAATATCGTCTTGATGGGCACAGCAGCTTGAAGTTTTCGAGGTATACGCTTACGATTCAACCTTGTCATTGGAGATATTGATGAGCAAAGATTCTTCTTATGGAGTGGCAGTTGTTGGGTGTGGCACGGTGGGCGGCGCCACTGCCCAGCTCCTGACGCGAGATCAGCAGATTATCACAGGCCGATGCGGGATCAACCTCGACCTGCGACACCTGGTTGACGTCAAGTTCGACCACGCGCGGGAACTGGGCATAGACGAAAAACTATTCCGCGACGACCTTCAACCAGCGCTCGACGACCCCGAAGTTGGAGTGGTGGTCGAACTTATCGGTGGTGTCACCATCGCTCGAACGGTAATAGAGCGTGCCATCAAGGCGGGCAAAAATGTCGTCACCGCCAACAAGGCCCTGCTGGCGCAGCACGGTGAAAATCTTTACGCCCTTGCCCGCAAGCACAACGTCTGCCTGGCGTTCGAGGCGAGTTGCGCGGGGGGCATTCCCATTATCCGCGCGTTGTGCGACGGGCTTATCGCCAACCGCATCGATGCCATGTACGGCATCGTCAATGGAACATGCAACCACGTGCTCACGGCTATGATTCGCAACGGTCAGTCATATGCCGAAGCGCTCGCCGAGGCCCAGCGAATTGGACTCGCCGAAGCAGACCCCACCCTCGATGTCACCGGTGTTGACTCTGCCCACAAGCTCGCTATTCTCGCAGCCTTGGCGTTCGGAGAGAAAATCGATCTCGACGCAATACCGGTCGAAGGAATAGACAACCTCGATCTTCGCGACGTCGCATACGGGCACGAGCTGGGATATGTCATCAAGCTGCTCGCCATTGCCCAGAGGCATAAAGACGGAACAAGTCTGCAGGTTCGCCCGACGTTCATCTCGCAGGAGCACCCTTTGGCATGGGTGTCGGGGCCTTTCAACGCCGTGAGCGTCTACGGCCACGCCAACGGACATACCATGTACTACGGAAGAGGCGCAGGTCCAGGTCCCACCGCCTCGGCGGTTGTCAGCGATATCGTCTCCACCGCCATGGGGAACGCCAAACGGAATTTCGATCAGCTTATGGTCTGGCCTGACAAAAATCCGCCTGCGACCCAACTACCTGTCGAGTCCGTCAGCAGCAGGTACTATATAAGGATGCAAGGCGAAGATCGTCCCGGCGTATTCGCAGGCATTGCCGAAATCCTCGGTAAAATGGACATAAGCATTTCCTCGGTGCTTCAGCACGAAGCCGACCCAGGCAGCAAACACGTTCCCGTGGTGATCACCACGGCGAAGGCACTTGAGGGATCGGTCAGAAAAGCGATCAAAGAGATTGACTCGCTGGACGTGGTCAAAGGCAAAAGCGTCTACATCTGCATTGTAGACGAACACCCCGAACACCTGTCCTAAGCCCATTCGATGAAGGCACCACTATGAAATACAGCCTGATTATCCCAGACGGCGCCGCCGACGAGCCCATGGAGGAACTCGGCGGAAGGACCCCCTTCGAAGCTGCCCGCATGCCCAACCTGGACTGGATCGCCAGCAACGGCAAGTGTGGCACGGTACGCACCGTTCCCCGCAACATGCCCTGCGGATCGGACGTGGCGATACTGTCGGTGCTCGGGTATGATCCACGCAAATACTATACAGGAAGGGCACCGCTCGAAGCCGCAGCCCAAGGGTTGAGCATTGCTCTTGATGAATGGGTCTTCCGATGCAACTTAGTGACAATTGTCGACGGAATCATGGAAGACTACTCCGCGGGGCATATTTCAACCGAAGAAGCCTCCGCCCTTATCGACGAGTTGAACCGCCAGCTCGCAGGCCCGCGCGTGCGGTTTCATCGCGGCGTGGGGTACCGCCACCTCATGACGTTCAAGGGAGATTGTGACGTCGAGACCACTCCCCCGCACGACATCCTTACCCAACCGATAGACCAGCATCTGCCCATCGGCGAAGGTGCCGATTTCCTCAGAACCCTCATCGCCAGAAGCACCGCGATACTGCAAAACCACGACGTTAACAACGTGCGGCGCGACCTTGGCGAAAACCCGGCCACCAACATCTGGTTGTGGGGACAGGGCAAGATGCCCCAGTTGCCCGTATTCAAAGAGCTATTCGGCGTATCCGCAGCGGCCATTACCGCGGTTGACCTCGTTCGCGGACTCGCCAGCCTCATCGGGTGGGAAGTCATCAACGTGCCCGGCGCGACTGGTTACTATGACACCAATTACGCGGGTAAAGGCTCAGCCGCCGTTGACGCGCTGGACAGGCTCGACCTGGTTTGCGTTCACGTTGAAGCCACCGACGAAGCCGGCCACAATGCCGACGCCAAGGCCAAGGTCGAGGCTCTCGAATCGATCGACAAGCACGTCATAGGCCCGGTGCTCAATCGGCTTCGCGCCGAGGGAGATGACTGGCGAATACTGGTTCTACCCGACCACCCAACGCCCTGCCGGTTACGCACACACACCGGGAAGTCGGTTCCGTTCGCCCTTGCCGGTAAGCGGATCGACAGCGTCGTTCGCGCCTCGTTTAACGAGCGCACCGCCGCCCAGAGCGACCTGCACGTCCCCGCAGGACACGAACTCATGGAGTTCTTCCTCAAGGTGCGATAACATAAAAGGGGTCAGGAACCTTTTCTGGTCCTGACCCCTTTTGAGGACGGTGACTATGAGGCTTGTTTCTTCTTCAGCTCGTTGGCGTATATTGCCATTCGCTCTTCCAACGCCTTCACCGAGGCCTGCAATTCGGTAAGCTCGGCCTCGAGTTCTTCCGCGTTCTCTGGCTTGTCGCCGGAGAGCATACCACTAAGGCCCTTGCCAAGCTCCTTCTGAAGCTTCTCGATTTCCGGCTTTTTGGCCTCGAGGGCGGCCTGATACTCATTGACCTTCTCCTGAAGCTCTTCGGCGCTCATCTGCTGAGCTTCTTCCTTGACTTCGTCAACGGGCTTTTCTTCCAGCGACTTTTTGCAGCCCATAAACGAACCGGCCAACACCACCATCATCAAAACCATGAAATGTTTGCGCATACGTGTCTCCTTACTTTAGTTATGCGTCGAACACAATCAACACAGTCAGTATAGTGCAAACTTCCAAAAATAGCACCATCGAAGATTCTGCCGCACGCTGGACGCAGACTTTCGCCTGCGACGGATGCAACACCACCTGAGGTACAGGCTTGGCGACGCGCTGAATCGGCTGAGCGAATAACACCGGCCCGTCGGTTGAAAACCACGCCCGGCGGCGCCTATACATAAGTAGCGGAGACGGAGCGGTCTGTCCCCGCACTACCCACAACACAGGGTGTCCCTGTGATTGAGGATCGGGCAGGCCTGGAACCACCCGCCGGGCCTGCTCTTTTTTGTGGTCAGTTTCTGGCGCCGGACTTCGAACCCGCCGACACCCCCGAAGCGTACCCGCCACGCACACGTATGATGTTCGCCCCAAGTGAGCACAGCATGCTGTCTATCCGCTCGTATCCGCGGTCGAGATGGTGCACGCCCTCGATGACGCTTCTTCCCTTCGCGAGAATGGCCGCGATAAGATACGTGAACCCCGCACGCAGGTCGGGAATAGTCACGTTCGCCCCGTGCAGGCGGGTCGGGCCTTTAATGACGCAACTGTGCTTGTAATTGCTTGTTGCGAAGCGACAGGGCTGGCGACCGAGGCAGGTATCGTAAAGCCCGACGTCCGCGCCCATCCGGCATAGCTCCTTGACGTACCCGAACCGATCCTCGAACACCGTCTCGTGAACAACCGATATTCCGGCCGCCTGGGTGAGAAGAATCACAAACGGCGGCTGCCAGTCGGTCATGAAACCGGGGTGAACGTTGGTTTCGAGCGTGATCGACTTCATCGGGCCCTTGTGAAAAAACCTTATTCCGTCGGGTTGAACCTCGAACCCCCCGCCGATCCGACGCAATGCATTGAGGAACGTCGACATGTCCGCCTGCCTCGCGCCCTCAACGAAGACATCGCCGCATGTGGCAATCGCAGCCGCCCCGAGCGACGCCGCAACTATGCGGTCGGGCATGATCTCGTGATTGGCTCCACCGAGCGAATCCACACCCTCGACAACGAGCGTGCGATCGACATTGTAGTCGATGATCGCGCCCATCTTCTGAAGGAACATTATCAGATCCATCACTTCGGGTTCGATGGCGGCGTTGCGAATGAACGTCTTTCCCTCCGCAAGCACCGCCGCGATAAGCAGGTTCTCGGTGGTCGTCACGGACGGGTAAGGAAGGATGATCTCGGCCCCCCTGAGCCTCTGGGCACGCACCAGGTACGCTTGCTCGCGGACATCGACCTGCGCGCCCATCTTGCGGTAACCTTCAAGGTGAAAATTCACCGGCCGGGGACCTATGCGGTCGCCACCACTGGCGGAGGGGACAACCGCCCTACCCTTGCGATGAAGCAAAGGCCCAAGAAGCATAATCGCCAGGCGGTTGCTGCCTGCATACTCAGCCGGCACGTCATTGCGGATAATATCCGAGGTCTGAACCTGAAGCGAATGTTCGGAATCCTGTCGGCATCTCATGCCCATCGCCTGGCAGATCGCCTGGGTAAGCCTGCCGTCGCCGATGCTGGGAACGTTGGTAAACTGGCATGGTTCGTCGGTGAGCATCGACGCCACCATCAGCTTGGTGACGACGTTCTTCGCCCCGCGAATCTTCACCGACCCCTTCAGTGGAGAACCCCCTTCGACAACCAGTTCATCCATGGCATCCATACCGGTAATCATCAAGGGCGCCTCCATGCAAAACGTAAACCAAAATGACCTGATTCGCTGATGTCAGACTATCGCCATACCGGGCGTCTGTCAATCAACTTCGCGTAGCATAGACATTGGATATGCCCCCTCGAGGGCGCGGAGAAATCAGTTCACGGTGACGGGTCTGCGGGCGCCGGGCGGGACGGGAGCACGCTCGAACGGCGTTCTTCCCTCCCACTGAAGGCGGTCTTCGGGTGCATCCGGGCCGAGGATCGTTCTGCCCGGCCAAGGGGGCATCATCCTGTCGTAGGGATCGTAAGCGTACTCATAATAGTTGTACCCCCAGGGCCAGCCATAATATCTCTGCACAATCGGCGGAGATCGCCACATCACCCGTCTTCTTGCCTCTTGCCCCCACGCGGGCCTGCGAGCGTACATCGGCAGTTCCCGTGCCTCGATGGCCACATACGCCGACCAATACGACTGCTGGAATCCCCAGTACCTCTCAAGCCTCGTTCGCGTGTTGACAAGATCTGCCCGGCGGCGTTCGGGCAGGACAATACGCGAGGTGTAGAAGTCGTACCACGCCAGAAGCTCACCCGCAAGTCGTTGCACCAGCAAATGTTGTGGCTCGTGTCGGGCGGCTATGCTGATCATTATCAGTGCATCGAGGGTTCGTCCTCGCCGGGCGAGCGCCAGTGCGTGAACCGCATAAGCAAGCCCGTCGTCCACGCCGCGTTCGACTAGATATTCAGCATGTTGCTCGACCTGGCGTTCCAGACCCAGATCGACCATCGTTCTGAGATACTCGGCATGCAGGCGTGCGTCATCGGCGCTGACCCGAAGACCCTGTTCGTAGGCGCTGCGGGCAGATTGTGCGTCGCGGGCGGTGCGGATCATGAACAGGCTTTGAGACACCTGCCGCTCCGTCGAGTCGGCGTTGCGACCCGTCGGTGTCGAAGGAGGCGCATCATCGGTCTGACCGGCAACCAATGCCGACAGCGATAGCAGGCAGACAATGAATATGTCGATTCGGACACTCATGGCGTTGCTTATAATCATAGCTTCGCCGCACGCCCTATATGCGCGCAAGAACAGCGCATCTCTTTTGGAATTGTCAATCCGGAGGATGTGGAAATGAATCGGCTATCAGCTGACGTTAACGCGCTTGGAGCTTTTTCTATCCCGTCGTCTGCGACGCTCCGAGGGCTTCTCATAATAGCTGTTTCGCTTGATGTCTTTGGTCAGACCCTCTTTTTCGCACATCTTCTTGAAGCGCTTGATCATCTGTTCGACGGATTCGTTGCCTCTGGACTTAACTTTGATCATACCCTTGTTTCTCGGTTAGCGTTTAACGTTCAAATCACCGACCCCTGCCGGCGGATTACGTTATCATATACGTTGACGCCGCCTTTGCAATCCATTTTTCCACCAAAAAGCCTTGGGCAACGGCGCTTCTGGCATTTCCGCCGACGCCGTTATCCGCCCCGGTATGCTGGATAGCGGCTTGCAGCTCATACGCTCGTGCCCTACGCGACAATGGCCGCAACAAGCTGGCCTTTGCTCACGGATCAGGCGGCTTGCCGTATGGTCGGGGCACAATGGTGTTCCTCATCCGGCTTCACCATGCAAAATTCCCCATCACACGGACAATTCAACTGTCAACCATCAAATTATGTTCATATTTTTACAGATAGTGTACGACTTGCGATAGAAGGGGTCGTGCATATCCATCAGTACACTACCATATCAAGGCTCGCTCTGCGTGGCCAAACCAGTTATCATTGATCGCGGATCGAGAAAAAAAGGATGCTGCAATGTTAGAGACCATGTCGGTCGACCAGATGCGGGAGCGGTTCAAGGCAATTCCTCAGGACATCCGAGATGCCCACCAGCCGTTCAGCATTCGCGTATGGCGTGGATTGAGCTGGTTGGAACGGGTCGAGGGCGCCGGGGACGTGGAGGGACGGTTCATCTCGTTATGGATTGCCTTCAACGCCATCTATGGCCGGTTGGATGAGGACGGCCGGGGGATAAAAGACCGAGTGACGTGGCAGGCGTTCATGACCCGGGTGGTCGAGCGCGATGTGGACGACCGACTGGGACGGATCGTCCGCCAGTGCCAGCCGGTCATCTTGTCGATCATCAACAGCCCGTACGTCTTCCGCCCCTTTTGGTTTGAAGACCCGCAGTGGTCCGACAAGCTCAACACAGCCCGCCGGCAGGCCCTGCTCAACTACCACAAGGGCCACACGCTTGCGATTCTGCAGGAACTCTTCGAGCGGCTCTACGTGATACGCTCCCAGGTGTTCCACGGGGCCGCCACCTGCGGCAGCCGGCTCAACCGCGAACTGCTGGAACAGTGCACCGACTGCCTGGGTCACATAGTCCCGACTGTGGTCACAATCCTGCTTGACGCGGGGCCGGTAGTCGAATGGGGCGAGGTATGCTATCCGCCCGTCCCGACCAGATAAGTCGCTATCGAAAATCGCCCCTACGAGCAAATCATGTCACCCGGCGCATAGAAAAACCCTCGCAAGTGCTTGGCCTGCAAGGGTTTTAGAATGCGCCGCCTAGGACTCGAACCTAGGACCCGCTGATTAAGAGTCAGCTGCTCTGCCAACTGAGCTAGCGGCGCTCAGGAAGGAGGTAAAATAAAACAGTGAGGCTGGTCAGTCAAGGACAAAACCACATAAAGACCCCCAAACGAGAGATTGCCGCGCGTCGGGGTCGACGGGGAGTTTATGCTCTTGCTATCTCGCCAAGGCAACTCCGCGCGGCGCACAAAGGTCAGGATCATTTCGGCCCAAGTCATTCTACGCCCGGCTGGGGAGGGGATGGATCATTTCAGAATGTACTTTTCGGGCTCGACGTTCTTCTCGATAACCTCAAGAAGCTGGCGGAAGTCCTGAATCTTCCAACTGTCGAGCGTCAGCCTGGCGCCCTTGTTGGTGTCTATGTGAATCAGGCCCTTGCTTTTGAGCCTTGTGGCGTCGATGCTCATCACATCGCCCCACAAGATCATCTCTTTGCCACTGTACCCGATGCCTTTTGCGTTGGCGTGCACCCGACGACGAAGAAGAACCACGCCCCAGCCCGCCAACACGATGCCCGCGGGTATGAAGACATAAGGTGACCAGTGATTCAGAGCGTAGCCAATCGTCTCGTTATTCAGGCCGAACTCGGACGGGTATGGGTATTTGTGCTGGTCGATAAAGCAATAAACTGCGAATCCCAGCAGCAGCAGCGCCATGATGAAGACCCGTATACTTGGTTCTTTTGTGGCCGGGCAGATCACCTCGGCAACCTGTGTGGTTTCGCATGTGTCTGAAGAACCGTCGCACTGTCTTTCAGTCATGTCAACGCCTCTGTTACATGGTGATATGAAGCCGATATTGCTGTATCTTACATGTTGGCACAGGGCCTGTAAACTGCAAAAGATCGCACACTACCACATACCACTGTCGGGCAACCGCCGAACCCAGATCGAGCACCCGCGGATCCGCTCGAACGCCTGTCATTGCTCATATGGGGCAAAGGGTCTGGCGTACTCGAAATCTCCATAGGCCTGTTTTTCGTATTCTTCGCGAGCCATTTCATACAGGCCCTGCATGTATTCCTGGGCCATGTCGCTGAACAGCACTTTTCCATACTTCCTCAAAAACTGTTTGGGATCGGCCTCGGCGTCGGCGGCGAATTTCCGCATGATCGCGGACAGCCGACGCAAACAATTTTCCCTCCAAGACTTGCGAAGGGCATCAGGATCAGCAAGCATCGCATCCAGGCTACGGTAATAGGCATCTTCGTTGGCGTATTCCTTTTCTGGAATTGGCTTGGGGCGTCCTCCCTCATCGGGATGCAGCCGCAGATAACGACGACGCCAATGGGCGATTTTTCCGTTCTCAATGGTCACCAGAAAGACATGGCTTCGATTGACATTCGAGTTTCTTCCGATCTGGTATCCGTCGGTATCAAACAAGAAATTCCCCAGGCTGTAGTTGATCAGGCAATCCCCCCACTTCTCTACGCCTTGTGGCACGTGTGGATGATGGCAGAGAATCAGGTCTGCGCCGGCTTGGGCAATCTGGCGACAAAGCGTCATCCTTGGCATGCTGGGCGCGGGTTGGAACTCAATATCGCCGTGGATGCTGATAACCAGCACATCCACCTGGCCTCGGTACCGCTGGATATCGGAAATAACATCCTGGGCCTTGAGGTAGGCGATGCGTCCGCCTCCGCCCTCGAGGGTCCAGTCTCCCGCTTGAAGGTACCCCAGAAAGCCCACTGTGGTTCCTTTTTTCTCGATCGTTCGCAACTTCCTGGCTTCATGCTGATTTGGCCCGGCCCCCAGCGGCTGCACGCCAAGCGTGCGGATGCAGCCGTAAGTATGCATCAGCCCACGCCACCCACAGTCAAGCACATGGTTCGAAGCCATATGCAGTATGTCGAATTCAAGCAGGCGCAATGCGTCGGCGACAACATCTCGACTTTGCAGAGGACGCCCACTTGCTCTCTCAAGTGGAAAATCTTCCGGTATCAGGACCGACTCAAGATTCCCGAAACGAATGTCGCCCGCCCGCAATTCGTCCATTATCTCAGCGAAAGAATACGCCAGGCCATGGTTCTTTATCG